>JAPPLF010000025.1 GCA_028874215.1 Acidobacteriota bacterium | reverse complement strand
GATGGAAGAATTATCGTGCAGAACGCTGACTCGACTTAATCAGACCTTCCTTAACCTTCTGTAGTGACTTGGAGGCAGTCAGAACTAGAGATTGCCCCTCCTAAATCTCCATCCGGCAGACGATGCCGACGTCGTCGCAATACCACAGGACGCCGTCCCGGATGGACATCCCGTGAGGTATCGGGTCGTCGTCCGCGAGCTGGACTCTCTCGACGATCTCGCCGGTTTCGGGATCGTGCTTGAAGAAGGCGTACTGGTTGGTGTCCGCGCACCAAAGATGGTTCCCTGCCCAACCGATCCCATGGGGACGGTTGCCGGAGCTGGGGAAGCGTTGCTCGACGATCCAGCTCGCGGGATCGATGCGGTAGATCATCCGTGACGGCGGGACCGCCACCCAGAGCTTGCCGTCCTGCCACTCGAGACCGTGAGCTCCGGTTCCGTCACGGGGACTGGCATCGTAGGCGCTGGGCGCGGACTGTTCGCCCGGCGATGGCTCCGGCGGAGGCAGGAGCGGACTCGATCGGTGGGGCGCATCCGAAGGCATTCTGTAGATCACACCTGCCCCGGGCGTGAAATACTTCCGAATCGTCTTTCCGTTGGACGCGTCGGCCTGGATGATCTCCCGGCTGTAGGTCGACGCCATCCAGATCGCCTCGCCGTCGAAAGTGATTCCGCTCGGTTTCACGCACTCGGTCTCGAAGCCGCGAAGGACCTTGCCGTCTTCGTAGCGGACGAGGAAGACGCGGCCGTCGTCCCCGTCAATGATCCAGAGGCCTTCCCGCGTGGCCTGCAGACCGTTGGGGTGGGGACCGGGGGTCTTGATGACCGTCTCCACCCGTCCGGCGTCGCGCACCGGGATCTTGCCCATCGCCGGGGCGGCGGCCATGAATGCGAGGAACTGTCTGCGCGCTATCATGAGTCTTGTCCTCTATCCGGGAGTTTCCAATCTGAGATCCCATCCGTCCAGAATCCACAGGCGTGAAGCGGCCGGGAGGAGGCTGGGCTTTCCCTTTTTGAACCATTCCTCCACCTCGGAACGGTGCCCGATGCGAGCCGCCCGGCGCCACCGGCCCACTCCGCCGGTCCGCCCCAGGCCGTCCCAGAAGAAGAAGCGCTCAACGCCGGACCGATACAGGCGGTAGGCCATGTCGTAGTACTCACGCGAAGTCATCGATCGGGGCATCATGTTGAGCGCCAGCGTGCAATCGGTCCCCTCGACCAGGGAGACGAAGTGCTCGACATCCCGTGGATCGTCCCAGGCGGGCACGAAGCTGTTCAGCCGGACCGAGGAGGAATAGGGGATCAGCGTGTCCACCAAGCCCTCCCGGACCCAGGTCTTCAGGTCCATGCCATGAAGGATATTCTCACCCGGCCGGCACACGACTGCGGTCACCGCCAGCCGGCTGCGCCCCTGTTCACGCGCCACTTCGTCCAGCATCGCCCGCAACTCCCGCATGAACCGGGTCAGAAAGGTGGACCGGTACCGGAGCCAGCGTTCGTCCAGAGAATCCAGCTTGCGCGGGTCCTCCCCGTATTCGGCCTGGAATCCTTCCACGATGGGAGCTTCATAGGCCAATAGCGGCGGACGGCGATTGTAGAGGAGGGCCACGCCGTCGATGGCGTAGTTGGACGCCGTCTCCCGGAGCAGGGACAGAACGTACTTTCGAGTTTCGGGAAAGGCGTAGGAGATCCGGGGCAGCGGGTTCCCCTCGCGATCGACGCATACCAGTTCCGGATGCTGCTCGAAGAAGCTGCCCTTGGTTTCCGAATAATGAGGAACCGGGAAGTGAAAGCCTGCCACCCGGTAGGCGGCGTGAAGCTCGATGCCATGCTGGTGCGCGAATTCCACCGCCACTTCCAAGGGTTCGACCCCGGTCTTTCGGTAGGCCCGCCAGGTCTTGGATTCGACCCCGTCATAGGCGCGGCCGTAAAAGGGGTTGTCCGGATCGTCTCCGTGGTCACGAGTCTCCGTGGGACGCCTGCCGATACTGGAGGCATAGAAGACGCGGTCCCCCATGCCCGTTTCCCAGTAGAGGCGGGCCACGTCCCCATGGCGGAGCGGGTCCAGAAGAGACAGGAGAGTCTCCTCGTCGCCCGATTCGTTGGAGATCCCGGGATCGATGTGAACGAACAGCCTCTTGTGTTCCGGGTTGCGGCGATCCGCTTCGAACTCCCGAACCTGCTCCTCCGACAAAGGCACCAGTTTGACGAACGCCACCCACGCTTCGCGAATCTGCGGAAAGGTGATCTGGCGGAAATGCATGGCCTGCCCCGTCAGGTCGGCCGTCTTCCAATACACCTCGTAAAGCCGGTTCTCCTGGTGATCCTTGCCTCCCGCGTATCCCTCCAAGGTCGTAAAGGACGCGTCTCGAGAAAGTCGGACGTCGATCGCTTTGGTCCCTTCGAACGGTTTCTGATAGATGCCGATGTAGATTCGATGCCAGCCGGTGCGGTCCAGGGAGTAGGTGATCTCCGGAGCTCGACTGTCGTGCATGGCCAGCAGCAGCGTGCCGGAGAAGGTCCGGCCGGGATCGGGTTGTTGCCGAAAGGCGTCATGTATCGACGTGATGTCGATCTCTTCGGCATCCCGTTCGGCGGTGTAGTCGGCCAGGCGCCACGTGCCGTGTTGCCACTTCCGCGAGAGGGCGGACCGGGGCTCAAACCGGTCCAGGTCGCTCAGATAGATGGCTTCCGAAATTTCGGATTCCGTATGCTGAGCGGCAGGCTCGGTCTTGGATTTGCCGTCTCCGGGATCAGCGCAGGACGCGATCAGGATCAGCGTCAAGAGGGGCAGGGTTCCGTTCCTTAGAAGCATGGTCGAAGTTCCGCTGGATCGCGCCATTCGGCATTCATGTCGGGTCAGTTTTCGACAGTGAACGCTTGCGATTTTTCACTGAAACCGATTCTCTCGGTCCTGTGACCTCCAGTGAGAAAGTGCCGGGCATTGTAGCAAGCCGAATGACGTGGGTGCGAACGGGTTCCAGGTAGAAGAGAGGACGCATTGCCGTTCCCCGACGTCGTCTCCACCATTATTCACGAGTCGGATATGATCCGGTTTGGAGCGATTGGATGAAGACCATGCCGGGACGACGGGATTTCATCAAAGGGGCGGCTGGATTGGCGGCGGGTCTCCTCACCGGGTCCTGCCTCAGCCAGACGTCCGAAAAGCGGAACCGCCAACCCGGGAGCGACCGGCCGGAAGGCGGCAACCCGGCGCGAAAGGAAAGGCCCATGATCGTCGACTCACACGCCTACGTGTTTCCGCCGGGAGACGAGCCGGCAGGGCACTCCAGTCCCGAAGAACATCTGGCCTGGATCCAGGCGGCCCACGCGGGACATCATCAGCCGGCCTGGCGGGTTCGGGACCGGGCCCCGGCCTCGTCCAAGCCCCTGGCGCCGGGGGGATTCAAGAATCTGTCCGATCTGCCCGACGTGAACTTTCGGGTGGATCGCGAGCGGGGCCGGGTGGTCTGGACCGTCGACGGAGAGGACTTCACCAAGCAGTTTTACCCTCCCAACCTGAGAGACCTGGAGTTCACGCCCCACAGCCTCATCGCCGAGATGGACTACGCAGGCGTGGACGTGACACTGCTGCACACCGACCCCATGTTGATCCGCGACAGCCGCTACCTGGCAAACAGCGTGCGCCTGTATCCGGACCGCCTGCGCTCCATGGCCCCGGTGGACGAATGGCGGATTCCATCGGAGACCGACGCCGTCATCCGGGAACTGGACACGGCCATCAACAAGCTCGGCCTTCACGCCATCAAGTTCATTCCCCCTCTGGGTTACCTGGGCAGCAGCGCTCCCTGGGACGACGGCCCCTACCGGCCCTTCTGGGAAGCGGCTGGCTCCTGGAAGGTTCCGGTCTTCTTCACCCTGGGCACGGGACCGGGCGCCGTCTCCGTGGAGGACCAACGCCGCGGGTATCTCAAGGAATTGGGGATCCTGATGCGCTGGATGGAACGCTACCCGGACACGGTGTGCAGTCTCACCCACGGCTTTCCTTGGCGCGTGTTTCTGGACGGGGACGGGGTCCGCCTGCCGCAGGACATCTGGCAACCCTTCCGGAACCCGAAATGCAATCTGGAGGTGAGCTTTCCGGTGCGGCTCGGCGATCTCTTCGACTACCCCTACCGGGAAGTGTGGCCCACCCTGGAGGCGATGGTGGAACACGTCGGTTCCGGCCAGTTGCTCTGGGGCACCGACATGCCCTTCCAGAACCGCTTCTGCACCTACCGTCAGTCCCGGGACTGGATCGAGAAATACTGCCGGTTCCTGGGTCCTGGGGACCTGTCCCAAATCATGGGCGGGACGGCCGCCCGCATCCTCGGGTTGTGAGAGGAAAAGAGAATTCTCTACGTCGTATTCGTTTCGTTTGTGGCGGCCCTGGGCGGCTTCCTGTTCGGCTATGACCTGGTGATGATCTCGGGGGCGGTCATATTCCTCAAAGAGGAATTCGGCCTCAGCGCTGCGGGATTGGGATTCACCACGGCCAGCGCCGTCATTGGTTGTATTGCCGGGCCGATAGCGGGAATGCGGCTCTGTGACCTGCTGGGCCGCAAGCGAACACTGATCGCCGCGAATCTCCTGTTCGGGATCAGCGCCATTGGCACAGCGTTGCCTGAGACCATCGATCAATTCAATTTTTTTCGCGTCATCGGCGGAATCGGGTGCGGCCTCGTCAGCGTCGCCTCGCCCATGTACCTGGCTGAGATTGCTCCCGCGCGCCTCCGGGGCCGACTGGTGATGATGTACCAACTGGCCATTGTCGTCGGGGCCTTCTCCGCCACTCTGGTGGCCTACTACCTTGCCTTTTTCGAGGCTTGGCGCTGGATGTTCGCTTCCGAGCTGGTTCCCATCCTGGTCTTCGGAGTCCTGTTGACCCTGACACCACGGACGCCGAGATGGCTGGCCCAGAAAAACCGCTACCGGGAAGCTCGAAGAGTCCTGGCTCGAATCAACGGGCGGGAAAAAGCGGAGGGACTGCTCCAGGAGATTCGGGAATCGCTGGCCGAGGAGACGGGCGCCTTTTCCGAATTGCTGAAGCCCGGAATCCGGACCGCCTTTGCCGTAGCCGTGCTGCTGGCCGTCTTCAGTCAATGGACCGGTTGGAGTGTCGTCGCTTCCTACCTTCCGATCCTGCTCCTGAAAGCTGGATTCGCAGATGCCAGCGACGCCATCTTCCAATACGCCATGGTCAACGGAATCAACATCGGGTTGACTCTCGTCTCCATGTCGCTTGTGGATCGCGTCGGCCGCCGGCCGATCTGGCTCGTGACATCGTTGGGGATGGTTTTCGGCGTCACGCTGCTCGGCGCGATCTTTCACTTCAACCTCACCGGGTTTGTCGTGGTTGGGGCGGTGCTGATGTGCGCCTGGCCTCACGTCATCGGTCTCGGCCCCTTGGCCTGGGTCATGATGTCGGAGGTCCTGCCCACCCGAGTGCGGGCCCGGGCAGTCAGCATTGCGACCATGTGCCTATGGATCGCCAACTATTCGGGTGTTCTCGCCTTTCCGGTTCTCCTGGAGTTGTCGGAGGAGCGCTTCGGCTCTCCAGCGGCAGTGTTCTGGATCTTCACGTTGACTTGCCTCTTGGCTTTTGTCTTCGGCTGGAAATTCGTGCCCGAGACCAAGGGCAAGAGCCTGGAGAAAATCGCCCGGGACTGGCGGCATTCCGGGCATCGTTGACAGCCCGTGGCAAGAGTCGTCACGGCATTCGACCGTCCCGGAATCCGGCGGTTGTAGTGGAGAACATCCGCGTCGTCGGCCGACCTGTCTGGATCTCCAGAATGCTGTAGGGCACGCGGGGATGGCGCCCTCATCCCGCGTTGCGCGGACTCCGGTGGGGCGGCACACCGTCGCCTTGGCTACCTTGATTCCGATTGCTCCGAGCACCACGGCGCTCTGTTATATTAGTAGGTGCATTTGTGACGGAGAGAGTCGCCATGAAGAGTGTGGCTGAACGGATCATGGAGTACGCGGAGGCCTCGCCCGAAGCCACGCCGATCTGTCCGGGCGCCCTGCTTCATCTTGGCAGGCGCGGGGCGGTGAACCAGGCTCTGTCGCGCTTGGCTCGCTCCCGGCGCCTCTTGCGGATCTGCCAAGGCATCTACATGCGCCCGATCGAAACCCGGTTCGGGCGCTGTGCACCGAGCGTTGACAAGGCGCTCCAGTCGCTTTCGGAACTCTGGGGCGAGACCATCGTTCCGAATGGAGGCGGCGCGGCCAACTGGCTTGGCCTGACGACCCAGAATTCGGTCCGCTCGGTCTATCTCACTTCCGGCCGCAGTCGGCGATTGCTCTTCGGCAAGCACCCCGTGGAGCTACGCCACGCGCCGCGCTGGCAGTTGGCGGCCCCGCGTCGGATGGCGGGAGTAGTCATCCGCGCGTTGGCATGGCTTGGTCCCCATGAGGTCGAAAGTGGCCTCGACGTTGTTCTGCCCAAGCTCACTCAGGAAGATATCGACGAGCTTGCAGCCGCGCGAGCCGTCATGCCCCGGTGGATGGCGGAGCCGCTGAGTACACGTCTCGCGCATGGGTGAGATTCGGTTTCAGCATCTCTCAGTCGAAGAGCGCCGCTTCGCCCTGCGGAAGGCCCAAGCCGAAAGCCCACACCCTGCCTTCCTTCTCGAGAAGGATATCTGGGTTGTTGCGACCCTGAACGTCTTGTTCAAAGCTCCGTTCGGACGACATCTGGTTTTCAAAGGCGGCACATCGCTGACCAAGGCGTGGGGGGCGATTCGGCGGTTCTCCGAAGACATCGACATCACTTACGACATCCGTAGTTTCGCCTCGGATCTGGTCGCCGGTGTCGGCGACGAGGCGCTGCCGCCGACGCGCAGTCAGGAGAGGCGCTGGACCCGGGCGATCCGTCCCCGTCTCGCCGAATGGGTCCGTGAACGGGCAGGACCGCTGGTCGAGGAAGAACTCGCCCGCACCGGGTTCGTGGCGCGGATACGGGCGGAGGCCGAGCGGCTCTACATTCGGTACAATCCGCTGTTCGAGGTACGCGGCATCGTGCGGCCAGAGGTGCAAGTGGACTTCGGGGCGCGCTCGACGGGCGAGCCTCACTCCGTCCACACGGTCGTGTGCGACGCAGCAGCGGGGCTTCCCGACATAGTGTTTCCGAAAGCTCGGCCAGCCGTCATGCTGCCTGAGCGCACCTTCTGGGAAAAGGCGACCTTGATGCACGTCTACTGCCTTCAGGGACGGGTCCGGGGTGAGCGCTGGTCGAGGCACTGGCACGACCTCGTCCGCCTTGACAACACTGGAATCGCGGCACGGGCTGTGGCCGACCGCGAACTCGCCCTGTCGGTTGCTCACCACAAAGCGATGTTCTTCCGCGAGAACGATTCCAGCGGCCGGAGGATCGACTACGAGGCCGCCGTCTCGGGCAATCTCAGGCTCGTTCCCTCTGGTGCCGCTCAGGAGGCGCTTGCGGAAGACTACGCCAGCATGCTCGCCATCGGGATGTTGCTCGACGAGGACGAGCCGTTCGATACCCTTATGCAACGGTGCGCCCTGATCGAGGAGAGGGCCAACGCTGCCCGGGCGACCGACCCATGAACATGACCGATAGCAACGACAAAGAGCACCCGCGCGACGTCGATGTCCGGCGAAATGCCGGTATCGTCCGAAGTCCGCTCGACGAGGTCAAGGCGATCCAGACTCTCTTGGCGGATGTCTACAAGGATGCCGGGGATGGACGCACGCTGTTCCGCGAACTTGTTCAGAATGCCGACGATGCCTGTGCGCGACGGCTCAGGCTCACGGTGCTGGAGCGCGGCTGGCCCCATGCGGAAAACAGTTTGCTTCGCGGCCCCGCACTGTTGGTGGCGAATGACGGGCCGTTTCCTGACAAGGATCGTGAGGCGTTGCACAAGGCCATCGGCGGATCAAAGGAGGACGATGTCGCCAAAATCGGTACGTTCGGGATTGGGCTCAAGAGCGTCTTCCACATCTGCGAGGCGTTTCTCTATATCGGTGCCGCGAAGTCGGTGTGGCGAGGCGGAGTTCTGAACCCGTGGGCCGGCACCGGAAACAGCGGATCTAGGGATCCCCTTCATCCCGATTGGGACGCAGTTGGAGAAAGAGACGTCGAGCGACTTCGGGTCGCCATGAGGGAACTGCTTCGGGAAACGGAAGACGGCCTGATGTTGTGGGTTCCGTTGCGACGCAACGAGCATCTGGATCGGGGAGCCGATGGTCTCCGATACGGGCTGGGTGATCATTGCCCAGGGTCTCAAGAGCTATGCTCGTGGTTTGGCTCCTCAACGCCCGCGGCGCTCCTGTTGGCGCAGTGCGGACATCTTCAGACCATCGATGCGCAACGTGTAGCGAGGCCTGAGGACCTGAGCGACAGAGTGATGCTGATGCGCGTCGCTCGCCAGACCGTGGGATGGTTGGGAAGGTATCAGAATGAAAATCGTCAGTGTCCCGAGCGTCCCTTTGAGGGCACAATTGCGTCGCAATCGTCGAAGTGGTCCGTGGTCGGAATCGAATCTCTTGATGGCAGGAGCTTACGCGACCTCCGATCGGAGCCCGATTGGCCGCAATATCCTGACTGGAGGAACGGTCAGTATGCCACGGTGCCTCGGAAAGCGCTCGCTCACGCCGCAGTGACGGTGCTCCGGCCCGTTGACTGCGACGCCGACCAATTGGGCGTCCGGCTTCGCTGGGCCGGGTTCCTCCCGCTAGACGACGATCCCGCGCCCAATTCCAGTGCGATCGTCGAAAGCGACGGTCCATCGCCTGCGTGGGAGATCATCCTGCACGGCTACTTCTGGCCATCCCAGAATCGCAAGTCCATCCCCGGAGTCGCCGACGAACACGGCGATGCCACAAGGGATGGCGATATGCGCCACCGTTGGAATCGCACGTTATGTGAGGACCTGTTGCTTCCTCTGCTGCCACTTGCACTCGCCAAAGCGGTTGACGGCGTCGACGACCGGGCGGCTCGAAGGTTACTGGACTCAGTTGTGCGCTCGGACATACTCGACGATCGGAAGCACTTCGTCACGCGACGGCATTGGCTGCTCCCAGTCGTAGCGACGAACGGGGTTCGATGGAGAGCGACGCCCGCTGATGCCTGCCCGGTCCTGTCAATCCCCAATTGGGGTCAGGCACCGAAGACCGTTCGCATGCGCTTCTTGGCATCTTGCCGGGAACACGCGGGCCATGTGCTGTTCATTGATGACGCAGCACCTCAATTGGCAGGAACACTCGACGACTGGACCGTCGACCACCTCGAATGCCTCCTGAACAGCATTCCGGGCGATGCGTTTGCGTCCAAGCAATCTCTACAGTGGATCAAAAGAGTTGTCAGTCATGTACTCGGTCTGAATGCCCGTTCGGAGGACACTCGGGCAGCGGCTTTCGTCCAGTGGCTTGCGGGACGAATAGAGGAAGGCGCCCTTGCGCCCACTATCCAACGGTCTGCCTCACGAGAAACTCGTGACGAGTTGCGGGAGGCATGGCGCGTTCTGTGCATGGCCATCCCAAGAAAATGGCTCGTGGAAACACCGGTGGACACTGTACAGGCTGTCGTCGAGTTCACTGAGTGTGATGGGGTGATCGGCGAGGGTTTGTTCCTGCTACCGGTCGGGCAACGTGCGGGCGATTCGCGACCGACGCCGCACCTTGATAAGGAACGGCTGGATTGTGCGCTGACCGCCTTGGGACAACGGCTGGAGGCGGGCGGCGAATCGGAACGATTGCGGCACTCCCGGCTTCTTCTCGCTGAGAAACTGCTATCCCTACGCTCCGCCCGTCCCTTAGATGATCGTCTGCGTAGGCTGCCGTTTTTCCGAGCGATTAGGTTGCCGGAAGACAAGGAGGAAGCTTGGTCTATTGCCGATCTCCATCGCCAGATCGAGAACCACCGGGTATTCGCCAGTCTGGTTTCCGAGGAACCGGAGTACGACGGTACAAACACAGCACAACCGGAACGGACTTCCGATCCGAAACGTGCCGTCACGGACCTCGCTATGGCGCTCGACGAGACAGTGTGGTTCGTGAACGGCAAGGCGGTGGCCTCCGTCGCCGATGTGCCGTCGCCCGAGCCGGAGGCCTTAGCCCGTGCAGTGCTTCAGGCCGAGACGTTCGCCGAAGCCGCCACTCGCACACCATTGCTTCGTCGTCTCGCTTCAAACATTTCAGACAGCGCCAATGTTCGATTGGCGGCGCGTGCGCTCCTCGCCGGGCGGGCTGTTGCAGGTCGCACCGAATTGTTCCAGGTTCGTGCTGGGTACGAGCGCGCGCTGCTCATTCTGTTGCGCCTCCTCGATCGGTCATGGTGTGCATTGGACAGGCAGTTGGTGGGCTCGCTTTCTCAAGACATCCTTGAAGCCCTTTCCGTCGGTCAGGACGATCTCAAAACACTTCATCGCCTACTTGGTGAATGTCTGAATAGGCACGTGGACTGGAAGGGGCTAACCAAGGCGGAGGCACTGCATTTACTCAAGCACTTGCACAGCGCGGAACCAAGGGCACAACGACGCTGGCGTCAGATGCCTCTGCACCGGGGCCTCAACGAGGCCCGTGGGGCGTTCGACGACCGTGCACGGCGTTCGACCGGAAGGACAAGCGACATTGTGTTGCCCGGGGAACTCCGCGCGGGTGTACGTCTACTGGATCCAGATGCCGATGTCGCCCATCTCTACGGCACCATTCCGGAGTTGGACCGTGATGGCGTTCTTCAACTGATGTTGGAACACTCGAGCCCGTGGCGTTTCGCCGAACGGATCGTGCAACACGTGCGCTCCAATGACGGTCGGGTGAGCCTGTCGCCTGACCGTGACCTGCGCCGACTGTTGAAGGATAGCCGTTGGTTGCCGGATCGCGATGGCGAGGGTCTCGCTCCGAAGGCGGTGCTTATCGCTCCCGAGGAAGTGCTCGATGCCGTCCACGATTTAGCCGCGAACGGGGCCTTCGGCGACAAGCGGCTCCCCGATGCCGTCGATCCGCAGGTTTGGCCGATGGCAGAGCCGGTGGTTCGAGAGATTCTGGGACGCATGGGACGCGGGCGCCAAGTAGAGAGGATGGTCGACGCCTTGGATTCCGACCGGGTGGCGCAAGTAGATGGTGGCGCTTGGCTTGTCATTTCGAAGCCAAGGCTGGTCGACGCTTTGTTGATCGCCTGCGCACTGGAAACGCCCCTTGCCGGACGCCATCGCGGTTGGAAGCTCGTGCACACCGTCGACCGAATCCGGGGACACGAGGATCGTCAACTACTGCTGAAGTTGGCGAAGTCGCTCTGTGCGCCTGTTCACCCCGAACGCCAGATCGAAATGCTGACTCCCCTCGCCGCCAGCCGACCAGCTAAGGACTCTTCGGGTGGGCGCATGTTTAGGAAACTCTTGGGCTGTTTCGCAGAGACCAACGGCTTTTTCGAGCATGTCCTGCCAAAGCTCGACCTACCTACGCAGGACGGCAATTGGCACGCGAGCCGAGACGTCGCGAGAACCGAAACCGGCGTCGCACGGAGGCACCGTTTGGTTTCCGAACTCCGTCCCGTACTCGGATTAAACGACGACGAGCGGCCAGCCCGACCGAGGGCTGACAAAGACGAACTCGAAGAGGACCCATTGAGAGCCTACTTCGAGCCTTGGCGTGATCGACTCCCGCACCGCGCCGTCGGCGCGTTCCTCAGTTTGCTGGGGAGCGGCTCACGTGGCGAAATCTCGAAGCTGGCCAAGGAATGGCTTGGCGAAGACGTCAGCATTAAAGGTATGCGTAGCACGTTGGTCGGCCCGAACAGAGAAAACCCTTTTACAAGTTTGTGTGTTTGGGTCTCGCTATACGTCCAGCGTGGTCCCCGTGTTCTTGCGGTGAACGTCTTCGGCGAGTGGGTGGAAATGGAAGCCGAACACGACTCCGACACACTGTTCGCCACCGACCCCGTTCCATATCTCGGCTCAACGTTGGGGATTGCGCCCCGTGAGCCCTTCACGCAGGTCGATCTGCGTGACGTCGACCCGCAGAGCCGCACCAGTTCCGAACTCATACAGTTGCTCGGAGCCACAGTCGAGAGATGGGCAACCAAGTACCTCAAACTGGACCGCGAGCGAGTGAACGACTGGTGGTCTCAATGGGCGGAGAGTTCCAGAGCGGATCTCCGTCCCGTGCTCGCCTCAATCAAAGCACACTTGCCGCTCACGCTTCGACAGCTCGATGTCAGAGATAGCAGACCGCTCCGGGACGCTCTCAGGACGGCTGAGCGGGCGCAAAGGAAGCGAGAGCAGGTGCCCTCCGACCAAACGATCAGGATAGAGAGAGAATCCCTGGACGGCTTGGCGAACCTCATCAAAGCGCCCAAGCATCAGACATTCCTTTGGAAGCAGGTCAACGTGCTGATGCACCGTTACGGCTATCGAAACGACGGCGTGCTGTTAGAACTCGCACAGAATGCCGACGACGCGCTTGCACAGGCCGCCGAGATCAAAGGAGGGACGGTGCCATGCCACACTCGTCGTTTCGTCGTTAAGCTCCACGAGAATGGTGCCACGCCCACTTTGGACGTAATGCACTGGGGGCGTCCAATCAACGACACCGGTGGCGCGGCCTTCCCGGCAGGCCGGGACCGTCAGTGGGATCAGGACCTCTACTTCATGATGCTCTTGAATCTGAGCGGCAAGCCCGGCGAGGCGCCTGGAGAGGCCTCTCTGTCCTCGACCACTGGTCGCTTTGGCCTCGGCTTCAAGTCCGTTCACCTTCTCTCGTCGTCCCCGTCCGTGGTCAGCGGGTTTATCGCGTTCTCCATTGCCGGGGGTTTGCTTCCCATGGAGCAAGCTGTCCCGGACGGTGCCGATTCATGGATGATTGAAGGCCGTCGAGCAACTCGCGTTCGCCTGCCCCTGCGGGGCGATATGGAAGCAAACAAACTGATCCAAGAGCTGTTCGGTCGCTTTTCCTACGGGCGTGCCCTGTTGCCTGTATTCGCACGGCAGGTGCGGGAAGTCGTTGTCGAAGGCGGACCGTTTCCCGGGGTCCACGTCTTCGACGGCAAACCGATAGAAGGTGCGTTTGCGTGGTCGATCGGCGTCGAAACCGAGTTGCCTAACCATGTCGGCTCCTGGCGAATCCTTCGGTTCCGACCCGCGGACTCAGGATTAGAGGACATGGGTACCGCAGCATTGGCCCTCGGTCTCCGAGATGGTGTTCCGACCGCCTTCGCTCCGGATGTGCCGTTCCTTTGGAACGTCACACCGACGAGCGAAGAATGGGCCTGCGGATACATCGTCAACGGACCCTTCAAACTTGATCCTGGGCGAACCCATGTGTCGCTTGATGAGAATACGACCCTCGAAGCCGTCCGTGGCCTCGGCGACGTGCTCGGAAAAGGCCTGATCGAGTTGCACGATGTCCTGACCGGGAAAACGGTGGTGGACTGCCCAATGCTTGTGAGTGACGGTCAGAGCTTCTTGTCGTCTCTATGGGAAGTTCTCGCCTCCGGCACGGACAACCCCGATAGGCTGCGCTCATCGTTTCTTCGCCATTTGCATGGTAACGGTCGCGGCATATCCGCTTGGATGGCCACCCGTTCGGTTGTTCCCACCTGCCTTCCCGCACCATTTCCACCGCTGCTTCCCCCGCTGAGTCCAAAGATGCCGTGGGAAGTCGCGACCGATGGCTTGGACAACCCAGATCTATGCGCCGCCCTCGCTGAAATCGACGACGACGACTTCCGATCATTAGTTGGCAGCCGCCGCATCGTGTCCTGCGAGACCAACCGACTCCTCGTTCCATTGTGTACACTCGCGAGTACGGACGACGATCCCATCCGTCCGGCCCCGGTTCGCCCGGCCAACCTATTGGCGGAACTGGCAAAACGTTGGGACTACGATTTGACGCCGACGCGGCTACACGCGTTGCGCCCCCTTCCCCAAGCTGCGGCGGCTTGGGACTTGGTTTCCAACGATTCGCATGGCGCAACATGGCACCGCAGGTTCCGAGCGCGATCAGTTGCCGGAAGCTCCCAACCTCTGCAGAGATTGCTACTTCAGGACTCTTCCCTATTGCGGGACGAAGCTGACGGAGACCTTGAGGACGAACTGCTGCGGTCTGCCTTCGCTCCTAGCAACCGAATTCTCGACCCAGCATACATCGGACGCCGCGAAGACTGGATCGTGTTCCGGTGGCTTCGTACGCAGCATCGCGTCGATGCCGCTGAGGTCGCGGATTGGTATCGGGACGTCAGGGAGAATCTTCAACGCGCCGCGCTTCGCTATCTGTTGGACGGAAGACTACAGGATCGCGTTCTCTCTCACCTCAACTCAATCGAGGCCCGCCCGTCTTGGCTTCGGGACTACGATGGCATCCGCCAAATGCTCCGAGACATTTGCGACGAGCCTTGGCGTCGCCAGAGACTTCTGGGTGCCCTCTTTCCCAACCGGTTCCGTGTGCCAGAGTCGGTGGCAGTACCAGCAATCGACGGCGACACTTTCTTCAACCGGCTATCGGAATGGTGGAACGATGCGGCGGTGCGCAGTGAAGTGATCGCTGCCTATGAAAGGCGGGCTTGGCCGGAGTGGCTACGGCGTGACCACGATATTTCAGGCCGACTCAATTCGGGATCGGACGATCACTGGATCGCGCTGCTGGTTCTGGGTGTGTGCCGAAGTCTTGGTCGTACCCAGGATCCTCAGCACCGTGGATTCCTTGAACTGGCCCACGGGAAAGGATGGTGGGACGTATTCAAGGCCCCCGACGACGCAGGGGCCTGGATGCGGATGCTGCGGGAATGGCAAGACGACGCGCTGGCCAAGCTAGCCTACCCACGGTGGATGGCACTGTTTCCGGCGATCTATCAACTTAGTCGATATCGGGGTGTATATATTCGTTTGCTCAGGTCGGCCGGACAGCGTCCGGAGAACATGTACAAAATCACTTGCTTGCTTGCACCGAGAGTCGACGAGGCCCTCACGGGAGCAGGTATAAACTTCGATGCACCACCCGCGCCTCTCAACATGGGTCTCCACTGGGTGCTACGGGAACTTGTGCGCCTGGAAGTTGTCGAGGGCGAACATCTGTACCGGGACTGCTGGGTACCATCGGAGCAAGTGCTTCGTTTTCTGCATCCCTTCGGCCTCGACCGTCCGGATGACGCCATGTCCAACCCGGGGAAGGCACGCGCCATCTTCGACTTTCTGGCGTCCAATTTAGCTACGGCTACGCCGAATCTCCATCGCGCCTTCGACATACCTATTCGCCACGTGGCTTCGAACACGGATCTGCGCCGTCAACTCGGATTGGAACAGTGATGACGCCCTTCAGTACGAACGCGGCAATCCGGCATCCCCGCTTTGGTTCCGGACAAGTCCTGCTGGACCAGGGCGAGAGCGTCGTTGCCCGCTTTGAGCACGGAATAGAGGAATGTCTGGCGGCCGACCTCAAACTCATCGACAGCTTGGCGGATCGGATGGCCGCCGGACGGCTCGATCCCGCGCTGCATGTCGTGACCCGAGTCCTCGGTGAGTGCATTCGTTCAGTCAACGATGCTTGGGGCGTCTTTTCCCGATCACGCATCGACTTGCTGCCGCACCAGCTCTGGGTCTGCAAACGCGTACTCGAATCGTGGCCCACGCGATGGCTAGTGGCCGACGATGTCGGGCTTGGCAAAACCATCGAAGCGGGCCTCATCCTCACACCGCTGCTTTCGTCGGGCCGTGTGCGGCGACTGTTGATACTCGCACCGGCCAGTTTGGTCGAACAGTGGCAGGTGCGAATGCGCGAAATGTTCGACATCCGGCTCTCGATCTACGTCGCCGACGCCGACACGGAAACCTCCGACTTCTGGAATACACAGGATCGGGTCATCGCCTCAGCCCATACGTTGCGGCGCGACAAACGCAACCGTTGGGATCGCCTGTTCGACGCGAAGCCCTGGGATCTCGTGCTCATCGATGAAGCCCATCACATGAACGTGGACGAACAGGGCCACCGCACGTTGTCGTATCAACTTGTCGAACGCCTTCAGGAACGTGGCAAGGTCCATTCTATGGTGCTGTTCACCGGCACCCCGCATCGCGGCAAGGACACGGGATTCCTTTCCCTGCTGAAATTGCTACGACCCGATGATTTCGATCCCGAACAGCCTCTCGAAGAACAGATCGAGAAACTCCGCACCGTGATTATTCGTAACAACAAGAACTCCGTCACGGACATGTCCGGCGCGCTGCTGTTCACTCCAGTGCGATCAAGGCGGGAGACGTACGCCTACTCACCGCAGGAGACGCGCTTCTACGAGCAACTCACCCAGTTCATCACAACGGGGAAAGCTTATTCCGCCAATCTTGGCTTCCAAGATCGACGCATGGTGATCCTGATCCTGATCACGATGCAGAAGCTCGCGTCGAGCTCCGTGGCGGCAGTACGGCGGGCTCTCGCTCGACGGCTCGCCCGGCTCCGTGACGCGAACGCCAAGTTGGAGGAATCGCGCGAGGATGTGTCGCGCCTGCAGAAGTTACGGGATGAGGACAACTCGGCAAATTTGGACAAGATCAATCTCCTCGAAGAACGGACGGCCGCGAGCCTCAGCGGAGTCGACCTCAACCCGAACGAGATCCCGGCACTCGAGGAATTGCTCGCGGTGGCAAATGAGGTCACCAATGAGACGAAAATCGCGCGCATCCTGTCCGTGGTCGACGAGTCCTTCGCCGACAGATCCGTGCTCTTCTTTACCGAGTACAAGGCAACCCAGGCGCTACTAATGAGCGCGCTGCACCAACGCTACGGTGACGGGTGTGTGACGTTCATCAACGGCGACGGCTTCATTGAGGATGTACGAGATTCACGCGGCAATACAGCCGACCTGACGGAAGACCGGCGGCTTGCGGCGGCGCGTTTCAATCGGGGAGAAGTTCGCTTTCTCGTTTCTACGGAGGCAGCTGGCGAGGGCGTCGACCTTCAGGAGAGTTGCAGCGCCCTGGTTCATGTGGATCTGCCTTGGAACCCGATGCGTCTGCACCAGCGCGTTGGGCGCTTGAGCCGCTACGGCCAAACCGATCGCGTCGATGTTGTAACGGTGAGGAACCCGGACACCGTAGAGAGCCGGATCTGGGAACTCTTGGACAAGAAGCTTGCGCGAATCAACTTGGCATTCCATGGCGCAATGGACGATCCCGAGGACATTCGCCAGCTCGTAATCGGGATGGCATCCCCAGGCATGTTCACCAAGGTATTCTCCGACGCCGATTCCGCCGCCCTCAGGGGCCAAACGCTCGACGATTGGTTCGATGCGGAAACCGCGACTTTCGGCAGTGAGGACGCCGTGGACACCGTACGTAATCTCATCGGCCATGTCGCTCGCTTCGATTTCGGAGCCGTGGCAGGCCAGATCCCACGCGTGGATCTGCCAGATCTCGTGCCGTTTGTCAAAGCGATCCTCGCCGTGCATGGTCGGCGGCCCGACCAGTCTGACAACCTTCGCTTGAGCTTCCGTCCACCGGAGGAATGGAAGGACGACTTCTTGATCTCCACTGTCGACCGCTATGACCTTTTCTTCACCCGGGAACCGCAACCCAAGCAAGGGGAGGATGTCGCCGGGGTCGGGCTACGGGTTGTCGACCGGGCAGTTCGGGATGCCGTTGCGCTGTCCGCAGCGTTCGCCACGATCCGGGGTTTGGGAGATCCCATCTTCGTATTCAGTGTGCGCGATCGAATCACCGGCGCCGATGGTGCCATTCGCGCTGTCGTTGTCGCTGCCCAATCGGATGCAGACGGGAACTGGAGCCTAGTCCGTGATTGGGAACTGATTCAGCGCCTTAACCCGCTTGCCAACAAACCCCGCAGCCCCGTCTTCACAAATGCCGACCCGGCGCTCGACGTCTCGGATCTCATTGCGAGGGCACGACAGTATGTCGTATCGAAGATTGATGCACTGGATCTCCCGTTCACCCTGCCGGATGTCGACAGCCTAGCTTGTCTTGTACCGGCCGAGCGGAGGCGCATTCGCTGAGCGCGTGTACGCTATTCCATGCCCTTCATCTGATCCCCCCGAATTCACGCCGTTCCATACCGCATTCCGGCCGATTCGAGATGCCGGAATCAGACCCGCTTCAATGGCAAGATTGGGTAGATCGTGCAGGTCCAGTTGAACTTAGGAGATTTCTTGCCGTGATTCGCGCGTAGTGAATTCCGCCTACCCCATGCTTTACATCGGGCCCGGCGAGGGGTGGCTTCGCCCCCATTCGATCACCCCTTGATGCCCGCGCTCGGGCGGTGGGTCATGGGCGGCTCACTCGCCCGTCTTTGTGTCCTAGCGGCGCATCCTCCTCTTACTCGGGGACCGAAACACCCAGCGAGGCTGCCAGGTCGACCAACTCGCTCCAGAGCATATCCGGGATCGGAATTCCCTCTTGCTGCCGGACGGCCCTGGCCTGGAGTTCGGGATCGCCGGGGATCAGAACTTCCTCGACACCCGCGGCCGGAGGGACAGCTTGGATCCGTTTGCGGAGCCGGTCGGCCCTTTTCGCATAGTCGGCAAACGGCTGAAACAGGTCGGCTCTGAAGACCATCATGGCCGCGCCGGAATGACTGAAATAGAGCCCCCCGCGATTGGCCTGGGCAAATTGGGCGGATCCGGTGAAGACCCGGCCCAGCCATTCAGCCGTCACCGCCAGCGCGTATCCCTTGTGCTCCCCAAAGGGTATTTGCCCCCCTCCTTCCAACAGATCATCCACGTTGTTGGTGGGATTCCCCTCTTTATCGACGATCCAACCGTCGGGGACTTCCTGCCCGGTCCGCTGGGCGTTGACGATCTTGACTCCCGACGAGGCGGCGGTGGCGAAATCGAACAGCATTCGGGGCTCCCTCCCGGCGGGAAGACCCATGGCCAAGGGGTTGGTTCCCAGTACGGCGCCGCGGCCTCCGTGAGGCACCACTCTTGGCCTTTTTTCGCCGAACCCGCCCCCCCAAACCATCGCGATCATTCCTTCAGCGGCTGCCGCTTCCGCGTACTCCCCCAGACGGCCGATATGATGGCTTTCCACTAGACCGACCACGGACACGTCGTGCTTTGCCGCTTTGGCGATGGCTTTCTCCATGGCGAATTTCGCCACCACCTGTCCAAAGGTCCAATTGCCCCTGACCAGAGCGCTGGTGCTCGTTTCCCTCACGATCTCAGGCCGGGCTGCCGGAACCAACTCTCCCGCATGTATGGCGGCGATGTAACCCGGAAGTTGCCAGACCCCATGCGTGTCGACGCCACTCAGGTTGGCCGACACCAGGTGTTTGGCCACCACGGCGGCGTTGGCCTCATCGGCCTTGACCGCCACCAGCATTTCCATCGCCAGTTGCTCGAGTTCCTCAGCGTTCCTTTTCATTCTTTTGCGCCTCCATGATTAACGACAGTACAATTCCGAGCAGGATCGGACCAGCCTGAAAGCAAGTCGGAATGTGAAAAGAAAACCATTGCCGCGCCAGTAGAGCCCCTGGATTCAGCTAAGGCAAACCGGCCTCCGGACTTCGCCTTCCGTCAGGAATCGACGCTTTGGGATTAGGAGAAGGACGCCCATGATGTTGCAGGACAAAGTCGCTTTGATCACCGGCGCGGCCTCGGGAATCGGACGGGCAACTGCCGGATTGTTCTCGAGCCAGGGCGCCAAAGTGGTCGTCGCCGACATCGACGGCGCCGGAGCCGAAAAGACGGTCCGGAACATAAGAGGAGATTCCGGCGAGGCCTTCTCTATCCAGGCAGACGTGGGAAGGATGGACTCGGTGGAGGCGATGGTCGGATCGGTTCTCGATCGATATGGCCGCCTGGACATCGTACACAGCAACGCCGCCGCCTATGTGCTGGGGACGGCTTCAGAGACGAGCGAGGCGGATTGGGACCGCACCCTCGATGTCTGTTTGAAAGCCACCTGGATGATCGCCCGCTGTGCCCTGCCCCCCATGGTGGCCCAGGGTGGCGGCACTTTCATCATTACGGGTTCGGTCCATTCCATCCGGGGCTACTCCCTCCATGCCGCCTACCAAGCCTCCAAGGGGGGCTTGCTGGCTCTCACCCGTTCCTTGGCGGCGGACTATGCGCCCTCGGTCCGGGTGAATGCAATATTGCCGGGCGCGGTGGAGACCGGATTGTGGAAGGGTCTCTCCCCGGCGGATCGTTTGAAGATTAAAGAAATGTGTCCCCTGCGCCGGAACGGCCGGCCGGAAGATATTGCTCAAGCCGCTCTGTTTCTGGCATCCGACATGTCTGCGTACATGACGGGCGCCTACCTGGTGGTGGACGGTGGTTTGAGTTCCATCATCGAGATGCCTGAGTGGCTGTGGTCAAGACTCAAATCCTGATGAGGTTTCAGTCAGGCACCAAGCGGGTTAGGGCTGACGGCAACAGTAGCCATCGGATCGGGAGGTTTCGGCGGCATCGGTTCAAGTGGAGGGGCCAAGGCGATGGGTAAGCTGGAGGGAAAAGTTGCTTTAGTCACCGGAGGAGGCACTGGGATCGGAAAGGCAACCTCTCTCCTGTTTGCCGGGGAGGGAGCGGATGTTGCCGTGAACTTCTCCCGTTCCAGATCCGATGCGGAGGACACGGTGTCTGAAATACGGCAACTCGGCTCGCAAGCAATTGCTGTCTGTGCGGACATCTCAAACGACGACGCCGTAAGGCTGATGATCGGGAAAGTCGTGAAGACCCTGGGGAGGTTGGATATCCTCGTCAACAACGCGGCGACGACAAGGTTTGTCCTCCCAAGAGATCTCGAAGGAATGACCGAAGAGCTCTGGGACAAGATCTTCGACGTGAACGTCAAGGGCACATTCTTCTGTTCACGAGCAGCGATCGCTGCCATGAGACTTCATGACGGCGGGCACATCGTCAACGTGTCCTCCGATTCGGCCTTCACCGGAAGAGGAAGTTCGATTGCGTATACTGCTTCCAAAGCGGCAATCATTAATATGACTCTGGCGTTGGCCATCAGCCAGGCTCCGGAAATTCGCGTGAACGCGGTGGCGCCCGGAGTCGTCGAAACTCGCTGGATCGATAAGATCAGGCCACTTGCGGACGCTGCCCGGAGGAAAAATCCTCTCCAACGGCTCGCCCGCCCAAACGACATCGCCGAAGCCATTTTGGGTCTGGTGGTCAACGATTTCATCACGGGCCATACGCTGGTGGTCAACGGCGGAGCCACCCTCGTGTAGCCATGTCTGGAGTGCGGTAAGGAGTTTTCCCAATTATGAAAGCGAAGGCGGCAATCCTCTTTGATGTGGGCCAACGGCTCGATATTCGAGAAGTTGACGTGGCCAAACCCCGGGCCGGCGAAGTTCTGGTGCGAATGGCGGTCGGCGGCATTTGCCACAGTGATCTCCATGTGATGACGGGACACTTGAACGCCCCGACCCCGTCGATCCTGGGTCATGAGGGCGCCGGGACCGTGGTCGAAACAGGTTCGGGAGTGACCTCCGTCCGGCCTGGGGACAACGTCATCCCCCTTTGGCGACTCAGTTGCGGCGAATGCGAATACTGCACGTTGGCCCGGCCGGCGCTCTGCGCGGTGGGAATGAAGATCCGGTCCACGGGGCGGCTTTTGGACGGCAGCAGCCGTTTTTCCCTCGACGGGTCCGAGATCAAGCACTTTCTGGGAGTTTCGACTTTCTCCGAATACACCGTGATTCTGGAAAAAGCGCTGGTGAAGGTTCCCAAAGACATCCCTCTCCAGCAGGCGGCGTTACTGGGCTGTGCAGTGATTACCGGAATCGGAGCGGTGATGAATGCCGCCCGAGTGACGCCGGGCAGTCAGGTCGCGGTTTTCGGCAGTGGAGGCGTCGGCTTGAACGTGATCCAGGGAGCCGCCTTGGCAGGCGCCGAAAAGATCATCGCGGTCGACCTCTTGGACAACAAGCTCGAAATGGCGCGGCAATTCGGAGCCACGCACACGGTCAATGCGTCATCGGACGATCCGGTGGAACAGGTCCGGTCGTTGACCGAACAGCGAGGGGTGGACTATGCCTTCGAGGTCATCGGGCTGCCCAAGACAGTGCGGCAGGCCTTCGACAGCTTGGCCAAACGCGGTGAGGCCATTGTCCTGGGAGTCACCCCTCTGGAAACCGAAGTGTCGGTGCCGATCATGCCCCTCATCTTTGAGGAAAAAGTCCTCAAGGGATCGGTCTATGGATCGAGCCGGCCTCGAATCGACATCCCCAAGTTGATGAATCTCTACCGGGCCGGGAAACTCAAACTCGACGAACTCGTCACCCGCACCTTCTCTTTCGATCAGATCAACGAGGCTTACGCCGCACTGGAGAGGGGCGAAGTGGCTCGAACCGTGGTGCTGATGTGAGCTGAACCGACGATTGGTTACCTGGATCTTCCGAATAACCTAGGCCGGAAACAAAGGGAGACAACATGGCTGAACTCGACCGGCGGGACTTTGTCAAACTGGGTGCGGCCACTGCCGCCGGCGCCGGCGCATTGGTGAGCTGTTCAAGGGGGCCGAAGGAAAGCGCGCCGCCGACAGCCTCCACCTATGAGGCCGAAGTGCCCGACACGCTGGACCTAGCCGACCGGGCCAGGCTCTCGGTCAACTCCTTGACCGGAGCCGTCGACCTCCAGCAGAACTGCGAGACCTTCCAGTGCCTGCACTTTGACACCAACCCGCCTCATTTCACCCACAACACCGGAGGTCCGTGTCTGCCCAAGGCGATCCATGTCCTGCCGCTGATGCGCAAGATGAGCGGCAGCACGCTCCACGCCGATTATGACAGCCGGATGGTCGATGCCTTGCTGACGGATATCGACGAGAACGGTCTCTGGTGGCTCCGTTATGCCGGAAGGCCCTCGCGGGAGGGTTTTCCCAACTACGGCGAAGACGTTTACTGGCCCTTCCCCCATTCCCGGCTCATGGTCGCCTTGATGGCGTGGCACGAGTTTGACAACGACCCGAAGTGGCTCAAGGCCGTGAAGCATTTGGCCGGGGGGCTGAAGAAGGTGGCGCGGCAGAACGGCCGGCGCGCCTGGTTCACCAACAACAAGCCGACCTTCCTGGTTCGAGCGGCGATGGCGGAGGAATTCGAAGATCTGACAGCCATGGGTGAAGGGAAAAAGCCGAGCGGGAAAGGCGGCTCCGGTCCGGCGGTCGAGGAGCCGGACAAGATCAATTTTCAGGTCATCGGCAATCCGCTGCGCGCGCTTTCCCTCTGGGCTGGTCTGAGCGGAGACGAGGAGGCGCTCGAGCTGGCCCGGAAAACGGCGCGCTTCATGCTCAAGCCCACCATGTGGGGATCTTCCGACGGACCGACCATGATTGCGGGGCCGGAGCACGCCCACTGGGAAGGCCACTTCCACACTCGGACCACCGGTGTGATGGGAATGGTGGACTACGCCATCATCGCCAACGATTACCCGGCCAAGCAATTCGTACGCCATTTCTATGAATACACCCGGAATACCGGGATCGGCCGCATCGGGTTTTTCCCCGCGGTTCTAGGCCCTCTGGAGAAGATCCAACAGGCCAACCGGCGGGCCTACGGGGGGTCGGCTCAAGTGTGCGAGACCTGCTCGATCGGAGACATGGTCTATATCGCCTGCCGGCTCAGCCAGGCCGGGATCGGCGATTACTGGGACGATGTCGACCAATACGTGCGAAATCACCTGGTCGAGAGTCAGATGTTGCGTCGCGACCTGATCGAAAAAATCATTGAGACCGCCGTCGAGCATCCCCTCAATCGTGAAATCGAGTCGGACGAGCGAGTCATCGAGAGAGGACTGGGCGGGTTTGCTTCCGTCTCCGATCCCACCCTGCTGCATGCCTGGTGGACGATGTGCTGCAATGCCAACGCCCCGGTGGGGCTTTACGAAGCCTGGAATTCCATCGTCCAATACAATCAGGGTCTGGCCCAGGTGAACCTGCTCTTGAACCGGGCGTCGCCCTGGGTCGATATCGCCAGTTACCTGCCCTACGAGGGCAAGGTGGGATTCAAGATCAAGACCGCAACGAAGCTGAGTGTGCGCATTCCCGCCTGGGCGGACACGAGAGCGGTACAGTGCCGGGTCAATCAGAAAAGCATCTCGCCGGCATGGTCGGGCAACAATGTCCTGGTGGATCGATTGCGCCCTGGTGATGAAGTGACCCTGACGTTTCCCATGGTGGCGACCACGGAATACCACACCGCGCCCACCTACGAGATTCAATACACCTGCCAATTCAAAGGAAATACCTTGGTTGACATTTCGCCGCGGCCGGACAAATTCGCCTGGAAACTGATGGCCTCGGACGATGGCGCCAAGATTCCCGTCAGGAGAGGGTATCCGCTCTATTTGAGGGAGTTCTACAAAGGTGACAAAGCCCCGATGAAGAGGATTTCCCGTTATGTTCATCAGGTTTAGAGTCTGGATCTGGCCGGTTCGCCGCGCTGACGAAGGACTGCGCTGGCGTGGCCTCTAAACTGTTGTATCCTCAAGTGAAATAGATTCTCATTTCCAGGAGATTCGGCGATGACAGATGCAACACCTCCGATTCGATTCGGGAACGCAGCCTACGGCTTCCGGGAGTACGGCTTTCCGGAATTTTTCGAGGCTTGTCACAGGATCGGCACGCCGGCGGTCGAAATCGACGCCGGATGGTTCGAGGAAGGCGAAGCCAAGAACCGGGTTTCGCTGGACGCCACCGCCCGGGAACTCGACCGGGTGAAGGAACTGGCAACGGCGGCCGGCGTTCAAGTGACTGCCATCGGAAGCGGGGCCGTGGTCGGCCTCGCAGGTGAGGTCGCCGAGGATCGCTCCGCCGAGATCATGAAGGCGGTCGACATTGCAGAGGTCCTGGGCGCGCAAGTGATTCGAGTCTTCACGGAACACGATTTCACCCACTCCAAGCACTACGTCCTGACACCGGACCGGGTGACCGACGCGCTTTACGAGACCCTGGCCATCGCCTTCAACAAATTAGGCGATTATTTGAAGGGCAAGGGAATCCGCGTGGGAATCGAAAACCATGGCGGCACCTCGGCCACCGGCGCCGGCCTCAAGAAGCTCCTGGACATGGTCCCCCATCGGGAAATCGGAGTGACCTTTGACCCCGCCAACTACGCCTTTGGGGGAGAAGATCCTTACCAGGCGTTGTTGGCGGTACAGGATCGAGTCGTCTACACCCACTGGAAAGACGTCGCCCAAGCGCCTGACAAACCCAGGGGCGTTGAATACCGGGCCTTCGGAGAGGGTGAGATCGACTGGTCTCCCATCATAGGCACGCTCTTGGACTCCTTCGACGGAATCTGGGCCATCGAGTACGAGCGAAAAGAAGCCAGTACGTTGGAAAACCTTGCCGAAGGAACGCGAAGATCGAAGCAGAATCTGGCAGCGGCCATCGAGCAGGTGAGGAACGCGTCATGATTCGGGTGCGAAACTTCACCCACGTTGGCATCAGCGTCCCCAACCTGGAGGAGACCGTCGAATTCTACGAGAAAATCGTCGGGCTCGAGACGAGCGGCCGCGACAACGGCGCCGCGTTCCTGCGCTGCAACCGCAACCACCACTGCCTGTCCATTTACCCTGGCGAACGGGCTCTGCATCACCTCGGATTGGAAGTGTTGGATGAGCAGGCTTTGGAGCAGGCCGAGCACGAGCTGGCGGCACAAGGTTTCCGGCCCGAGCCCCGGGACTACCCCGAACCGGGTCATGGATCCGGCCTTTGTTTTCGCGATCCCGACGGAAACAGGGTGGAGCTTTATGCAGGAATGCACACCCTGGATCAACCGTTGGAGCCGCGTGAAGTCCGGCCGGTCGGGTTCGGCCACATCACGTTCATGACCGCCAACCTTCCGCGCTGCGCCGCGTTTTATACGGATGTCCTCGGATTCCGCGTTTCGGACACCGTAGACGACTCAGCCATCTGGATGCGGTGCAACCAGCAGCACCACGGCGTCGCCTTCCTCCAAACCGGCCGGACCAAGGTAAACCACTATGCCTATGACCTGGCCGACTGGAGCGAACTGAAAAAGTTCTGTGATCATCTTTGGAAGAATGACGTTCCCATCATCTACGGCCCCGGCCGCCACGGTCCCGGGCACAACATCTTCATTTACATCCCCGACCCCGCCGGAAACGTGATCGAACTGACCTTGGAGGTGGACCAGATCTGGGATGACGAAACCTACCGGCCCCTGAATTGGACCAACGAACCCAAGACGGTCGATGTCTGGCGGGCACTCCCGCAGCCTCCCTACATGATGGAAGGGGAAGGCCGTGATTTTACGGATTGGTCGACCGGCTCCCCTCTGATCGGCCGAGGCTGGAGCATTCCCCAAGTGAACGGCCACCAGATGCTCGATCCGACAGCCACCGTGACCCTGCCGACCTCGGAAACGCCCGAGCTGAAGATCGAGATCCCCACCTTTACGCTTGGGTTCGACAATCCCCTCGACCACGTGAAAGCCATGTTCGTGAGCGATCGGCGCTATCCCACGGGCGAGGGCCTTTCCGTTTCCGTAGACCTCTGCGTTGAGGTGAACGGGACCGAAGCCAATCCTTTCGGAGCGGATCCGGATGATCCCAGGTTGGGAAACGGGGCCATCGCCCTGATCGACAACACCACCGGAGTGATTTTGAATTTCGGGGTATCAAATCACCGCATTATGGCGTTGCGCGAACATTTCCAGGTGAAATCACCCACGGGCGAAGACTCGACTCTGCCCATGATCGATCCGCTGCTGACCGATCTGACGATTGAGCCCGGTTCGTGGCACCGCTACGAAATTCGTTATCAGCCGGGAGAGGACGGCTGGTTGGAAGCGGCTCCCGACCACGCCCAATGGCTGGTGGACGGCCGGATCGTTCGCGAAGTCCAATGGGTCGCCACTATCGACGAGCCCTCGGCTCCCATCGTTCTACCCGCCCGGTTCCGGGTCCTCATGGCCATCTTCACCTTGCTGGACGATCGTCCCGACGGGAGGGGAGGCGTTGTGCCGGGACTCGATTCCCAATACCGGCACTCCCTCTTCGGACAAGGTGTCACGGCTCGTTGGCGCAATCTGCAGGTCTTGACGTCCAGTCAAGCCCAGCACATCAAGACGTGAGCGGCACGCGCCTGCGACGCTATGTCAATGAGTTTTCCGGTCGTCAAAAAGTCCGAGAGCTGGACACGCTGGGTCAGAGGGGAACGGTGGTGCGTTAGAAGGATTTGAAGCGGCTACCGTAAGAGGATCTGGCAGACTAGAGAACACCCCTTGGCAAATTGAACCGCCTGGATATATCGGCGATTACCGGGCCAGAAATTTCGGTATTCATGCCATGACACTTGACCGGATAGGACCTCGATGCTCCATTGATATTTGGGTGGTAGATCACGCGGTGGCTGCCTTTGCCCCTTTCATCCCAAAACTCAAATCTCGGATCGAATTTTCTTAGACGCTTTACGATTTCCCGATATTTCCGAGGACTAGGCATGGGCAACCTGGAATTGGCGCTTGATTTCCGCAATAACGTGCGGAGCTGGCATGGGCATTCCAGACGCCGTATAACCAGGAACCATAGACAAAGTGACCTCACCAGGCTCAGCAACGACCTCCTGACTCATAACAAGTCTTTCCCACTGCTGGCGGGCAAACGCTTCGGCAAATCGATCAAACCAGATTTGGTCAGCACGTTTCCAGATTAATGAGGGGTCGTCCTTAAAAACAGCGAAGCTGATTTGGACATGAACCAAATCACTCAATTCGTCTAGCGCTTCCTCTGGAGTGTCTCCGTATGCACGAATATCCATCTCCAAGGAAAGCGCAGTCCATCCACCGTCCTCCTCATTTGGATAGATGAGAACGGGCAATGGAAGATCGGACGGGGCAATCCTCATCTTTGTCGGTCCTCCTAGTGTCCTCCGATCCAGTCTACTCGAATCAAGACTCCGGCTGACCTGGATCCCGAAAGTAGCGCCATTGGTCACGGGATTCTGGCTTCGCGTCAACGAGGATCTTGGCCGCGTGCTCGGGAGAGGGATCAACCCTGACTGGCTGGTCGTGACCAATCGCACGACGTTTGCGGGGCATGGGCGGGCCTTGCATCCTCATCCTTCCTCCCAGGTGGCGTGTCAACAGCGTTGACATGCCGCTCATGCTATACATGCTACTCTCGTCTCCGTCAACCGGCAGTGCCTAGAAGAGCGGAGGAGCCGATGCCAGATTCCCGATTCGACGAATTCGACCTACCACTGACCTGTCCCCACTTCGGTCGCAAGACGACGAAGAGCGTGGGATGGCTGAAGCGTCACCCACAATTCACCCGCCAGAATGGGGTCACCACATTCGAGTCGGAAGAGATCTTCAGGGGAATCGAATAGGCCAGCCGCAGCGTCGACGAGTTCAGAATGATGACGACTACGCTTCGAATCGTCGCGACGTTGCTCCTTGGACTCGTGGCCGGCAACACCCTCCTTCCAGCCCAGGCCCCGATCCAGTTCGTTGATCGAAGCCGGGAGTCCGGGCTGAATATTCCGATCGTCTACGGAGGCGTGGAGTCGCAACGCTACATTCTGGAAACGACCGGGACGGGAGCCGCGACCTTCGATTATGACCGGGACGGACGGATCGACATCTTCCTGGTCAACGGCTCCAGATTGGACGGCGCCTCCAGCGATCCGCCCTCCAACGTGTTGTATCGAAATCTCGGAAACGGCCGTTTTTCAGACGTGACGGCGGCTTCCGGCCTCAAGCGCTCGGGCTGGGGACAGTCGGTCTGCGTCGGAGATATGGACAACGACGGATGGACCGATCTTGCCGTGACCTACTACGGGGAGATCGTGCTCTACCGTAATCGGGGAAACGGAAGCTTCGAAGACATTTCGCAGAGCTCTCGGATCGGCGGCCAGCGGCGTTGGAACGCCGGCTGCACTTTCCTGGATTATGACCGCGACGCCGACCTGGACCTGTTCGTAGCCAACTATGTGGACTATGCCGACGCCACCCGATACGAGCCCGGATCCGGCGCCAACTGCATGTGGCGGGGCATCGCCGTCATGTGTGGTCCGCTCGGGCTCAAGCCATCGGCCAATATCATGTTTCGCAACAATGGAGACGGCACTTTCAGCGACGTCTCCCCGGCCAGCGGCATCACCCGTGCCGAAGGGTTTTATTGCCTCATGCCGATCACGCTCGATTTTGATGAGGACGGCTGGACGGACCTTTATGTCGCCTGCGACACCACGCCCAACATTCTTTACCGGAACAACCAGGATGGCACGTTTGAGGATGTGGGAATGATCTCGGGCGTGGCCCTCAGCGACAACGGAAGAGAGCAGGCCGGCATGGGAGTCGCGGCCGCGGATTACGATCTGGATGGACACCTGGATCTGCTGGTGACCAATTTCTCCGACGACACCTCGACCCTCTACCACAACGACGGAAACTCCACCTTCACCGACACGACTTATCTGGCCAAGCTGGGAAAAGACACCCAATACCTGAGTTGGGGCACGGGTATGGTCGATTTTGACAACGACGGTTGGAAAGACGTGTTCATCGCCAGCGGGCACGTTTATCCCGAAGTGGACCGACACCCTTCTGAAATTACCTATCGGCAGCAGCGATTGGTCTACCGGAATCAAGGTGACGGCAGCTTTGGAAACGCCTCCAATCAAGCCGGAGACGCCATTGCCGCCAAATCGGCCGGGCGAGGCGTCGCATTCGAGGATCTGGATGGTGACGGCGATCTGGATATCGTCGCAGTCAACCTGAATGACACCCCTTCTTTGCTGATCAACGAAAGCGCTTCAGAGAACAACTGGCTCATCCTGGAACTGGAAGGTGAAGGAAGCAACCGCAGTGCCATTGGCGCGCGGATTCAAGTGGCAGCCGGAGGACGAATCCAAACCGATGAGGTGCGGAGCGCCTCCAGTTATTATTCGAGCAACGGACTGCGTGTCCATTTCGGCCTCGGCAAGGAGAACCGGGCCAAGTGGATCGAGATCCGGTGGCCCAGCGGCAGCCGGCAGAGGTTTGAGGATGTCCAGGCAGGCCGAGTCATCTCGGTCCGCGAGGGAACCGGGATCCGATGACGATCCCCAGTGAAGCGCCCCAAGAAATCGCGATAGCGACTGATTTGCTGTCTACGGCTTCCACGGCCTTCCGGAGCCTTCCTGGAGGGTGACCAACCGGTCCGCTTCCACCCCTTCCCAACTCTCGCTGCCGCCGCCGGGCCAGTGGACGATGACGGCCTCGACCTCCTGGTCCCGGCCCAAGCCGAAGTGCACCCGATGGTCGTTGGCGTTCAGATAGCTGCCGTCGGTATGTGCGCGGCGCCATAACGTGCTCTGACCCTGGCGCTGCACTCCCACCCGGGCTCCCACCCCGTAGCGGTTGCTTTGCGTCCCCTCCAGTTGAATTTGCAGCCAGTGGTGCCGCGACCCGGTCCCGTTCAACAGCAACCGTACGGGCCCGTTGTTGTTGGTGATCAGAATGTCCACGTCACCATCGTTGTCGATATCGCCAAAGGCGGCTCCCCGGCTCACTTCCGACAGTTGCAGGGCCGCTCCCGCCTCGGCGGTCGTTTCCCGATAGTTCCCGTCTCCCTCGTTATGGAACAGTTGGTTGATTTGATCGTAGGCATAATCGGCCGGTTCGGCCAGCCGCGTCATTCGCACCGCGCCATTGGCCATGAACAGATCCAGGTGCCCGTCGTTGTCGTAGTCGAACCACCGGGTGCCGAAACCGGTGTAATTGTGAACCCGGGTCAATCCGAAACGGCTGGTCTGGTCGGAAAAGCCGCCGGCGCCATCGTTCAGGTAGAGGGTATGGGTCTCTTCCGTCAGATGGGTCATGAAGAGGTCTTCGCTGCCGTCGTTGTTGAAATCGGCGGCCGTGACCCCCATGCTGGCTTCGGCATGGCCGTCGACGTTGAACGCCGTGCCTGAGAACAACCCCGCCTCTTCAAAGCTTCCGTTTCCCCGGTTGAGCCAGAGCTGATTGGGAGTTCTGTCATTGGCGACGTAGATATCCGTCCACCCGTCAGCGTTGAAATCGGCGCAAATGACTCCCAACCCGGTTCCAAAGGCGGCCCCCAACCCGGCATCCTCTGTCACGTCAACAAATTGCCGGCCCCTCTCGTTCCGGAAGAGACGATCCGGGATGGGCCGATAGCCACTGGGACCGCAATAATCCCGGAGGCCCATCTTGTTGTGGCAGGGATTGTTTCCCTTGACGGTGAAATTTCCGTAATTCGTCACGAACAAGTCGAGGTCGCCGTCGCGGTCGTAATCCAGAAAGGCGGCGCTGGTGGTCCAGCGGGAATCCTCGGCTCCCATTCCCTTCATTGAGGTGAAGGTCGCGTCTCCGTTGTTGCGATACAAGAGATTGGGTCCGTAGTTGGTCAGGTAAAGGTCAAGGTCTCCATCGTTGTCGTAATCTCCGACCGCCGCTCCCATCCCGTAGCTGACCGAGTCGACCCCGGCTTGGGCGGTCACCTCCCTGAACTTGAGACTTCCCCCGGGGATCAGTTCGTTTCGATACAACCGGTGCCCCGGCCTCCACCCGGGACCTGGAGGAAACCAGGACTCGGAGGGAGTCTTGCCCGGTTCCAGCATCGCACCTTGCACCAGGTAGACGTCCAGGTCGCCGTCGCCGTCGTAGTCCAACAGGGCGGCTCCCGAGCCCACGATTTCAGGGATGTAAAAGTTTCCGCCGGCTCCATTGAAGTGTTTGAAATCCAGCCCCACCTGGGAGGCCACTTCCGAGAAAAGGGGAGTGGGTGCGGACGGGTCTTGAGCCCCGAGAAACGGCCAGACAGAGACTCCCCAGAGCAGGATGGCCAGCAGCCTGCCCGCGGGCCGTGGACAAGCGCCCCGGAACGGAAGGCCCGCCACCTCTTTCATGGCCGTTTGCCCGCTTGCCGCAACTGCTGCAGGAACCTCGCCAGGTCGGCCGCCAATTCGCCCTTCCCCACCGCTAGCGCCTTTTCCCGGGCCTGCTCGGCAGATTCAACGGCTTTATCCAGGTCGCCCAGGCGGCCATAGCTGTGGGCCAACAGGTACAGGTAAACGGGAGTTCTCTCATCCTCTTCGGTCAGGGTCTTCAGGAAATGGGGGACGGCTTCCGCATCCCTCCCCTGCTTCTGAAGCAGGAGACCCAACTGAAAATGAGCCGTGCGGTAATCCGGCTGGTTCTCGATCGCCTGCCGAAAATGGTGCTCCGCATCCTTTAGACGCCCCTCCTGGGCCAAAACCGCCGCCAGAAGATAGTGGGACTCGGCGTAAAAAGGATCGATTTCCAAGGCTTCTCGAAAGGCTTGCTCAGCTTCCCGGTTTCTACCCTGAAGCCGGCGGAGCAGTCCCAAATTGTGGCGAATTTCGTGAATATCCGGATCAAGCTCGAGCGCCGTTTGGCAGTGGCGCTCGGCTTGGTCCAACCGTTTCAAGAGCAGTTGGGCCAGGCACAGATTGGCGTGAGCCCGGGCGTACTCCGGATCTTCCTTCAGAGCGCGTTGATATTCGACGATGGCCGGTTCGATCCGGCCTTCCTCTTGAAGCCGAAGACCCTCCTTGAAGTAATATTCTGCGTGGGACCGCAGGGCGGCCACCGTCTTGAGCAGAGGATCATCCAACTCCGGACTTCTCCCCCGATTTTGTTGAAAGAGCCGTATGTTCTCTTGAAATTCATCCGGCATTCCCAGTTGTCGATAGGCTGTTGCCAAAGCGTAGTGGGCCGCTCCGAAACCCTGGGACAATGACAAGGCTCTGCGGTAGCTTTGAATTGCGGCTTGCCATTGGCCCTTGGAGGACTGAATCCGGCCCATTCCGTAGTGCGCTTGCGGACAGTCGGGATCTTGCTTCAACACGAACTCGTAGATGGTCTTTGCTTCCTCCTGATTGTGGGTCGCAAGCAGAAGTTCGGCCAATCGGACGCGGGCGGGAAGATAGTCCGGGTCAACCGTGATCGCCTTGCGTAATATGCGGATGGCCTCGCCGGTCTTTCCCTCGGCCCCGCGCACGACGCCCAGGTAGTACGGCCAACGTAAAGTTCCCGATTGCAGCAAGTCGCTTCTTTGATAAAAAACGGCGGCCAGCTCAAATTGGTCGAAGGCATGGAAGGTCATTGCCAAGCGGCCGTTGGCTTCCGCATCGTCTGGAAACTCCAACACCTTTGCGTAGGCCTGCTGCAATTTCGGGTCGAGAATCTCCCATTGCCGGGGCAGGAGTTGAGGAATGGGTGGAAGATCCTGAGCCCGAAGGTCTGAGCAAACCAGGAGAAAAAACACGGCCGGTGCGGCCCAACGGCCCATTGCCCGAATTTTATTCCGCGTTGAACAATCGGTCAAACGAGGCCAGGAACCGGCCAGGGAAGGTGTGGCCCCCGAGCAACAGGAATAAGACAGGCGGGATTCTTTGGTTCGCCTATCCGCCCTCTTCACACCTCTGCTAGCATTGGTGGATGGTGTTGCCTACCCGGCCACGCTTGTCACACCTGACACGAATTCCTGTTCTTTTTATTTTCTTCTGCTTCGGATGGTCACAATCGTCAGGGCAGAAAACCGTTTCGGAGCTTCTCCAAACAGGCCGGTTGCCGGAGGCCCGTAAAATACTTTTAGAGCTGGCTCAAGAGGATCCGGACAACGAAGATTTGCAGGCGGTTCTTGGACAAATCGCCTTCAGCTTGAAAGAGTACGGGGAGGCTGCAAAACGCTTCCGGGAAAGTGCTTCAAAGCTCTCCAAGAACCCGATTCTGCTTCTCAACTACACCGAATCGTTACTGCAGACCAAGGACAATCAGGCTGCCCTTGAAGCCGTGGAACGCTTGCCCGAAGACCACTTCATGGCGCAGTTCGAGGCGGGTTTGATTCTGGCTCGCTTCGGCGAATTCCCGGCTGCCGAAAGGCATTTCAAGCAGGCCCGCGCCGGGCATCCGGACCCGCTGTCCGTGGCCTACAACCTGGCGTTGGCTCAATACCGTCTCAGGAAGTTCGAAGAGTGCGCGGCGACGATCGAGGAATCGCGACGCGGCTGGACAATTTCAAATGTTTCAGATCCTCCTTCGGCTCAGAAACAGGAACGAATGCTTGATCTATTGTTGCTGGCGAAACAAGAGGCGCCAGTCGACATGCTGCGGCAGGCGATCGGCCGGGATCCTGGAGATGAAATCAATTACCTGGCCATTGCCGAGCGCCGGGTCGAGGAAAACAAGCTGCTGCAGGCAGTTGAATTGGTGGAGCGGGGTCTGGAACAACTCCCGCATTCTTACAGTTTGCGTTTCAAACATGCTCATTTGCGATATTTCCTGGCTCAATACGGGCTGGCCGAAGCGGAGTACCGAAAGGCTGCCGAGCTACGGCCGGACCTTGCCATGCCGCGAGTGGGCCTGGCTCTGGTGCTGATGGAAACCCGGCAACTCGACGAGGCTGCCACTGTCTTGCAAGAGGTGCTGCGACGAACCCCTCTCAGCTTTTATGGACACTATCTTCTGGGAGAGCTGGCCGTCTTGAGCGGTGTTGCGCCCGGAAGTCAGGTTGAGTCGAAAGCCGTGGAGCACCTGAAACAGGCCACGGCGTTGCAACCGGATTTCTTTTTTTGGGAAGGATCATCTCCCGTGGCCCTTGCGCACACCAGCCTGGGCAAGCTGTATTTGCAAAGAAGCGACCCCGCCTCGGCCGTTCGAGAGTTGGAAAAAGCGGTTCAACTGGACCCGGAAGCGACTCCGGCCTTCTATCAACTCTCGATTGCTTATCGAAAGTTGGGGAACAAGGAAAAAGAACGCCAGACATTGGCCCAGGTCCGTCGCCTCAATCAACAAAGGCGCGAACTGGGCGCCAGGAAATTGTCGAAGCGAGCAGTTCAGAAAACCCGCCTGGGACTTGGTGGTCCCCCTGGTTAGAACTATTTCAGTAGCTCCCCCACCGGCCCGGTCCGGCGGACGGGGGGCGGGGGCGGCGGTTTCCAACCGCCGATTCGGGGCGGCGGTTTCCTAACCGCCGATTCTTGCCGCATGGGCGATTGGAAATCGTCTCCTCCTTGAACTGTCTTATTGCTGGAACTGCTTCAAAAGACGTTTAGCGACAGCCGAATAGACGGCGATTTTGTGATCCCGCATCCGCGGAGCCTCAAACCCGCTGGCCGTCGCCATTGGCGTTCCCAGGTCCCGCTGTACCGGCATATGACAGTCGATACAGTTGCCTTCGATGGCATCCCCCAAGGTTGCCGCCATCCCACAGACCTGCGGCTCGTGGCAGGTCATGCAACGTCGAGAAAACAGTTGCAGGTTTGCGCGCTCCAGGTGGTGCGGATCATGGCAACTATTGCAGGTCAGCGACCCACTCTCCTGAAAACACCGGGAGCGGCGAAGGCGATCGGGTTGATTGGTGGTGTGCACGCCTCCGCTGTTCCTGGCCCGAAGGCTCTCCACGGCAATGAACGCTTCAGGCCCCTGGCCAGGCCTGAAGGAAAAGGGACCGTTGCGCGGGACCAGGTGACCCGAGTGACACTGGGCGCAGAGTGTCATCTGGAGTTCCCGCTCGAGTTTTCCGGGATGGACGATATCGCCAGTGGCGCCGGAGCCGGATCTTTCCGGCGGGTTTTTCGAATGAAGGCCTCCCGGGCCATGACATCTTTCGCAGGTGACTCCCAGCGAGTAATTGTTCCGGCTGTAGACATTGCTCAGATAGGGCCGCATCGGGTCTTCTTTGCTGTCAACCTCAAAGAAGGTGGCATGGCATTCCAGGCAACGCGGATTAACCGCGCGGTCGAAATACGCCTGCCCATCCGGATAGCCGGGGCTGTTGATCCAACGCTTCGCCTCGGTGAAATAGGAAACCGGCAACTGAAAGAGTTTGCTGCCTCGCCAGTAGAGATAGGTCTGGCCCATTTTCCCCGATCCGACGACGATGTCCATGCGCTCGGTACGCGGGACAATTCGACCTTGTTCCCGAGACCAGGCGGTCTGAAAGAAACCGTCTTCCGAAGCGCGCATCTCGAACCAGAGATGCGGATTGCCGGTGCGAAGCAAAGCCTGAGCGGGCTCAAAACTGCCGAGTATGGAATTCGCTCGAGGAAGCTGGGAGGTGAGGTAGTGGGTGGTTTGGCGAAAGCTTTCATGGATAGATTGATGGCAATTTCCACAGGTCGAGGCGCCCACATAAGGAGAGCGATTGTCGCCGGAAGGCGCCGGCACGGAAGATGCCGGTTGTTCCGGCGGAAGCGGCAGTGGGGCGGCAACCGGTTGAACGAAGAGGAAAAGAACCGGAATCCGGATCAATGAGCCGGCATGCGGACAACCCACCTTGTCCCCAACTCTATCAAAACGGGAAAGATGACCTGGTTTCCCACGGCGCTGGTATGAATTCACCAAAGTGCGCCTGCCGGAGGATCCGGCCGCGGACGGGCACAACAATTCAAGTCGGGCCTGGGTCGGTCAATTCGAGAGGGACCAGCTCAGTCCCGCCGGCTCGTTTCAACAAGCGGCGGGACTGAGCAGATGGTTGTTCGTCAGAAAAAGAATTGCAGTCCCAACTGGGTCTGGCGTGCAAATTGAGCGCTTGTGATGCGATTGGTCGTGCAGGGAGCATCGGCCGGACAGATGCTGGTGCTCGGATCGTTGAAGTTGGCCCGGTTCAGAAAATTGAAGAAATCGGCCGTGAAACGAAGCCGCTTACCCTCCAGGATGACGAAGTCTTTCATCAGGGAGAAATCAACGGTCTGCGATCCGGGACCTTCCACGATTCCGACGCCGGCATTGCCAAACACGAAGGGCCCGGGGTGAACGAATGCATTGATGTCCCACCAGGCATCGATCGTCTGTGGACCCTTGCCGTTACGTAGCCGGTTGGCGCGTGAATTTCCTCCGAATGAGCCCGTCAGGTTGGGCGATGCGTAGAAGTTCAGAGGAACCCCCGATTGGCCAATGAAGGCGAATGAGGTGTTCCAACCCCCGAGTATCTTGGATACGAGGCCATCATTGAGAAACGAACGATTGACTCCGAAGGGCAACTCGTAAGTCCCCGCCACCACGAAACGCAGCCGCCTCGAAAGCCAGGCAGGCCCCCGGGCGGAAGCTCGATCGTAGACGTTGTGCCGCCCTTCACGATTGCCCAGGTGTTTCGACCAGGTGAAGTTGGTGAGAAATGCCAAGCCGCCTCCAAACCTCTTTTCCGCCTTGAGCACCATGGCATGATAAGTCATGGTCTTGTCGGGTACCGAGATCTGGTTCACGGCGCTGTATTGCGGATAGGGGCGGTCGGCCTGGGTGGCATTCGGCCCCATCAATGACGGCCGAAGCTGGTTCAAATTGTAGCTCCACTCACCCAGATGCCTGGTCAGGTTGCCGATGTAGCCGGCTTCGAGCACGATGTCGTTGAGTTCGTGCTGGAGGGTGGCACTCATAGAGATACTGTAGGGATTCTGACGCAACTCGGGACAGCACAGGTATTCGGCACGCAAAATGGCCGGCTGCCCGATCTCAACCGCTCCGAATCCGGGTTGCAACTCGAACACCGGTATCGCTCCGACACCGGCCGAAATACTGCTGATCGCCGGAGTGACTCCATGGTCGGGGCTTGACAAGCTCTTGCTGACGGTCACATCGCCGCGCCCCGTCCGGGGAGTTTGCCAGGGGTTCATGCCGATCATGGGTTGCATGTAGTAAATACCGGCCCCGGCCCGCACCACTGTCTTGCCGCCCCCTGGGTTCCAGGCGACTCCCAGCCGTGGCGCAACGTTGGTTTTTTGCGTCTGATAGTACTGTTCTGGGTAGAAGAAGGCGCCCGGGCAGTTGCAAACGGGGTTGATCGCATTGAGGTCGAAAGAGCTAATGAGGTTGTTTCGCTCCCTCAACGGCGTGTCGAAATCATAGCGCAACCCCAGGTTCAAGATCACGTTGGGACTGACCCGCCAGTCATCCTGGATGAACATCCCCCAGTACCAAGTGCTGAAATTTCGTTGGGCAACATTGGAAATGTTGGCTGCGTCCACCCGATCCAGCAGCAAGGAGGCTACGGAATCTCCGCTGGCGGCGTCAAAAGGATTGGCGGCTGTGGCGTTGGCCGAGAAATTGTAACGTCCGGAAGAATTACTGGCCTGGAAATAGGCGTGACCGGAGCGTCTCGTCTCGATGCCCACCTTGAAAGAATGAGCGCCTTCCAGCCAGGTCAGGGTTTCGCCAAAGTGCATCCCGCGTCGTGGATTGATCGCCGAACCACCGCCCCAGCCGGCGCCGGGCCCCGAGTAGCCGGCGATGCCAATATGGGGAAAGTGGTTGTTTTCGCCGTAGGTATTCGTGGACGGGATTTCAGGAGGAATCGCGATTCCAATCTCTTGCGGGAAACCCAGACCTTGAGAAAGAGGTCTTGCCCATTGCGACAACTCGTTGTAGGACTGGCGAAAGTCAGAGATCACCGAGGGACTGAAGGTATGCGTCCAACCGGCCGCCTGGTTGAGCTGGTCGAATCTCATGAGCCAGTCATCCGGGTCGGCCGGATTCCGTTCGGCGCGCTTGGAGATGGCGTCGTCGGGAAGCCGGCTCGTGTCGAAGCCGGACGGTGGCGTCCAGGCTCCAATCGATTCACTGACGGATGGATCGGAAATAACGCGAACAAAGATCTTGTCGTTGTCATCTGCTTGCCAGTCGAAACGGGCGGTCCATCCCCACAAGGCCAAGGGGTTGGCAGTCAGCCCCACGAAGTTGTTGCTTCCGGAAGGGTCGTCAGGGGCCCGGTTCGGCAAAGGAAGATAGGAAAGAATCGCCTGTGCCTGACGGCTGATGCGGTCGGCCGGGATGATGTTATTCGGGAAAGGGGTGCGGCTGATGGTTCCGTCCGGGTTTTCAACTGTGGTGAGCGGGTCATAAATGGTTCGCAGACTTCCGTCAGCGTTGAACTTGCCCGAAAAATCCCCCCGCCTCTGGGCCTCCGTGGGGAAGGTGCGAAACCGTGAGCCGGTTGGAGTAAAGGAGCGCTTTCCCGAACCACTGACCATGAAGTGAAGTTTGTCTTTGATGATCGGTCCGTCCACTTCGAACCCGTAAAGATGTTCCCGGAAAGGATCTCGTTTGGCAGCGAAGAAATTACGAGCGTCCAACGCTTTCTGACGGTGAAACTCCCACACGGAACCGTGGAAACTGTTGGTTCCTGACTTGGTGGACATGATTACCAGGCCGCCACCCCCTCCGTTGTACTCGGCCTTGAAGCTGGTTTGCACGATCCGCATTTCCTTGACAGTAGCTGTTCTGGGACTGGTGTCCGGGTTGCTGTCGTAGGCGCGGCCGCTCATGCCGTAGGCTCCGTCGACATAGACTTCCCCAGCCTGGTAGGGAACTCCGTTCATGCTGTAGTAAGTCGACTGGCCGGGGATCAGACTCCAGGTTCCACGATAGGAAACAGCCGCTGCATACTTGATCATGTCGAGAGGCCGTTTTAATACTTGGGGCAGATCCTCGATCATTTTCTCTTCGAAAAAAGTGCTGACCTTTACCGATTCCCTTTCCAGGGTCATACCCGCCGCCTCCACCGTGACCTGGTCGGCGATTTCACCGATTTCCAGGGCGATGTCCACGGTGGTGATCTTCATGGTTTCCAGGGTCGCTTCCACGACCGTGGTCTTGAAGCCGTCCAACTGGGCACTGATTCGATAGCCCCCCGGAATCAGCTCGAAGACGCGGTACAGCCCCGTGTCGGTGGTGATGGCCGTCTTGCCAACGCCGGACTCGGTGCTGGTGACGTCGACGGTGACGCCGGGCAGAACTGCGCCCGTGGCGTCCGTGACCGTGCCTGAGACTTCAGCGAAGCGCTGGGCCGAGGCAACCGAAAAAATCAGCGGGAGAGAGAGCAGAAAAACAATAACCGTCTTGGACTTCATGACTTCTCCTTGTTTCAGAAGAAAACGGATGGAAGTGGAGCGCCTGGGAACGCACTCGGTGGTAGTAGGAGCCAAATCCCCGCCTGGAGTCTCCGGCGACCGACCATCGCCTGCTTGGGACTGTCCTTACCAAACTCGTTCCTGGTTGATTTCGGCCAGGAGAAATGGGAATCGGGCCCCCTGGGATACGGGCCCGCGCAATGGGGTCATTTCTACCACGGGCGATTCAACATCGTCAAGAGTTCCCTATACTGGGTCAATGAGGCGAGTTCCCTTCTCGCTATTTGCCGGCGCCTCCTGTTGGTTGATTCTGCTCTCTCCCGCCCTGGCCCAGCCAGTCTGGAAACAGCGTGCACTTGAACTGCTTGACCGGGGCCGGGTGCAGGAAGCACGCACGCTGCTGCTGGAAACGTTGGGCCGGGAGGCCGGGAACGAAGAGGCCCAGGCTCTTCTGGGACAAATCGCCTTCACCCAGAGAGATTTCCGGGAAGCAGCCCGGCGCTACTCCAAAGCTCCCTCGGTGCTGCGGGCAAACCCCTTGTGGCTGGTCAACTATGCCGAGGCGTTGCTCGAAAACAAACAGGCCGGGGCAGCCAAACGTGTCCTCGAGAGCGTACCGGCAGACAACGCCGTTGCCCAGTTCGAGACCGGTCTCCTGCTGTCGCGTTTCGGTGAGTATGCCGCGGGCGAACGCCACTTCGAGCTTGCCCTGGCGGGCTATCCTGACAGATCCGCGGCGGCCTATAACTTGGCGTTCGTGCAGTATCTTCTGGGTAAACACACCGACTGTGCCGATACCCTGGAGAACATGCCGCAACGATACAAGACCGGTGATGTTTTCAACCTGCTGGCGCTCGCCTATCTGGAACTCGAAGAGTTCCAAAAAGCCTGGCGGATCCTGCAGCAGGCGACTCGGGACTATCCCGGCGACGAACGCAATTACGTGGCGATCGCCCGGATGGCGACAGAGGCGGCCATGTCACCCTCGGTGGCCCTGGATTTCCTGGATCGGGGACTGGTTCATCTACCGAATTCCCACGCCTTGCACATCCAACGTGGCTACTTGAAGCTGTCCCAGGGCCGCTACCGCGAAGCGGCAGCCGACTACGAAAAGGCAATCCGGCTACAGCCGAATTCGGCGGTGGCCAGACTGGGACTGGCTTTCGTGCTGGTGGAAGCCCAGCGACATGACGAGGCGACCGTTCTTCTGGAGCAAGCACTGCGGGAAGACCCCGCAAACTTCTATGCCCACTACCTCCTGGGAGACATCGGGATGACTCAAGGGTCCCGTCCGGGGACGCCGGCAGAAGCAAGAAGTCTAAGACATTTGCAGCAAGCGACGGCCTTGAAATCCGACTTCGTTCTTGCCCGCATCAGCCTGGGCAAGCTCTATTTGAAAAGAAACGACCTGGACTCGGCCATCCGGGAATTGGAGACCTCGATCCGGCTGGATCCCCAGGCAACTACGGCCTATTACCAGTTGTCGATCGCCTATCGAAAAGCCGGGAAAAAGGAAAAAGCTCTCGCGGCTCTCCAACAGGTACGACGCCTCAATCGGGAAGAGCGCAAGCTGGGAACCGACCGATTCCTTTATCGCAAGCTCAAGAGAGGGGCGGCCCAGCTCTACACACCCGCCAGGTGAGAAGATGGCGCTGAAGTATTCTCGCGTGGTTTTGTCGGTGCTGGTGCTGAGTGTGTTCTCCAACCATTTGACCGCACAGGAGAGGGCACCGGAACGCCAACAAACATCTCAGCAGCCATCTCAAGACCAACAGGAACCCGAACAGCCTGCCCGCGTCGTCGGTGAGCCCAGAGAGAAAGCGGAGTTCGATGCTTGGCAAGCGGTGGAACGAGCCGGCAGGCTTTCGGAAAAGGCCGAATTGGCCATGAGGTTTCTGGAGAGCTTTCCAAACAGCGGCCTGACGGCCTTTGCCCACCATGTCTTGGCGGACGCGGCTTATCAGGTGAGTGAGGTCGACAACTTTATCCTGCATGCTGAACAAGCCTTGCTTGAGTTGCCCGAAGTGCCTCAGTTGCTGGCCCCGTTGGCTTACCTCTATTCCGAAAGACGCCAAACGGCCAAGGCGAGCGAGTACGCCAATCGGGCCCTGCTGTTGTTGGAGAATTTGGAAAAACCCGGCAAAATGACAGCCTCCGAATGGGTCAATCAACGGCAGGGATTGCAGGCCGACGCCCACTATGCCTTGGGTCGCGCCTATTTGGAGCTTTGGCAGCAATCGGCCGGTTCACCCAAGGAACTTCGACAGGCGGTTGAGCACTTCAGCAAGACACTGGAAATGGACCCTGAGCATGCTTACGCTGCCTTCCGACTGGGCTTTGCGCACGGAAACTCTCGTAATCCCAAGGCTGCGGTGGCTGCCTATGCCCGAGCCTCCATTCTGGATTCTCCGGCTGCCGAGCGCTCCAAGACTCATTTGGAGCGAATTCATTCGATCATGCAAAAGGCCCGCGATTACGAATGGGCCGGGAAGAGCATCGATGCCATCCTCGAAGAGGCCAGAAGACGCCTGGCGGCGGAACAGGCTGAAAAGGGGCAGGAACTGGCTCGTCTGGCGGAAGAGATCGACAATCTGGCGCAGGAAGACGCAGTTTTACGTCCGGATCAATAACCAATAGGAGATTCCAACAATGAACGTCAAGGTGGGTAGCTGTCCGGATTCCTGGGGCGTGTGGTTCGGGGAAGATCCCAAACAAATCCCCTGGCGGAGGTTTCTCGACGAGGTGGCGGAGGCCGGCTATGAGTGGATCGAACTGGGTCCTTATGGTTATTTCCCGCAAGATCTCAACGTCTTGCGCCGGCAATTGAGCCGGCGGAATCTGAAGGTCACGGGCACCTTTCTGATGGCTCATCTGGAAGACCTGGAAGCCTGGCCGGGGTTGGAGTCGCAGCTATTGGAAGTCGGAGAGTTGCTGGCGGGACTGGACGCGCGATTTCTGGTCTTGATCGACGACCTGCACACGGATTGGTTTACCGGCGAACGAATCAAGCCCGAACGACTGGATGAGGATGCGTGGAAGCGCCTGATCGATGCCACCCACAGGGCGGCGATCCTGGTGCGGGAAAAATTCGATATCCAGTTGGTTTATCATTCCAGCCCCGATTCCCACGTCGCCTTTGAAGACCAGATCGAGAAGCTACTGGAAGATACCGACCCCGAGGTGATCTCCCTGGGCCAGGACGTTGGTCATCTGGCCTACCGCGGGGTGGACCCGGTCGCCTTCGTGCGCAAGCATCACGAGAGGATCCCTTACCTTCATCTCAAGAGCGTGGACCCTGAACTTCGCCGGCAAGTGGTGGCTGAGGAAATACCGTTTATTCATGCCGTCGCCATGGGCATGTTCTGTGAACTCTCAAAAGGAGTGGTGGATTACATTGCCTTGCGAGATTTGCTGCAGGAAATCGAATATGACGGCTGGGCCATTGTTGAACAAGACATGTATCCCGTGGCGTTCGACAAACCATTGCCCATCGCCAAGCGAAACCGGGAGTACTTGAGATCGATAGGAATCGGATAGTGGTTGAATTCATTTTGACCACCCCAACCCCTGTTTCCGAAACGGCCAAGCGACAGATCAACCATTAGTTTTCAATCGACGCAACAGCTTTCAAGCGATCCAAGAAGGGGGTTTTGATGGAGAACGCCAACACGTTCAGGGCCAAGCTGGAAAGCGGACAGATCCCGCTTGGTTGCGGAGTGAGCTTTTCGGATCCCACCGTGACCGAGCTGATCTCTCACACGCTCGATTTTGCCTTCATCGACATGGAGCACAATGGTCATTCCCTGGAAACGGTTCAGGGTCACATCATGGCGACCAAGGGTAGCGACGCCGCGGCGTTGGTGCGTGTTGCCTGGAATGATGCCGTCTTGATCAAGCCGGTGTTGGACATCGGGGCAGACGGAATTGTGGTCCCGCTCGTCCGCACGGTCGAAGACGTTCAGCTAGCCGTCTCGGCCTGCTTGTATCCGCCGGAGGGAGAGCGGGGATTCGGTCCACGACGGCCGATTCGATACGGTCGCATCGGGGACGCAGAGTACTGCCGGCGCGCCAACCGGGAAATCGTCTGCATCGTGCAGATCGAGCACATCGACGCCGTCAACGTGATTGAGGAAATGGTTCGCGTGCCGGGACTCACCGCGATCATGATCGGAGTCAACGACTTGGCCGGTTCCATGGGGTATATGGGAAATCCTCAGCATCCGGAGGTGCAGACCGCCGTTGAAACGGTCGTGACCACGGCACATCAAGCCGGCGTCTTTCCCGGGATCGGTCTGGCCGATGATCCGGAAGCGCTCATGGAGTGGACGGAAAAGGGGATCCAATGGGTGCTCATGGGAGTGGATTGGGCGCACTTGGCGCGTGCCATCGACACCTCGGCCGCCCGCCTGAGAGGGCATGGCAGTCAAAGGTAGCGGTAGAGAGCCAATACCGAGCTCAACTACCGCCCAAGCCTCTCCAAGAGGAGGCGAGCCTCCGCGTGGTCCGGATTCCGCTTGAGCACCTGCTGGAGGAATTGTCTCGCCAATGCACGCTCACCTTTCAACGAGTGCACCATCGCCAAGGTCACGAGAGTCTCTTCGGCTTGAGGGTTCCGGGATAGCGCCTCGTTCAGTGACTCGATGGATCCCTCCAGATCGCCGGCTTGAGCCCGGACGCGACCGAGATTCAGGAAGGTTTCCTCCGCGGCAGCACCCTTTTCGACTGCCTCCTCGAGCACTTCCATAGCGCGCTCGAAAGCGCCCTGCCGCGCCGCGACGATTGAAACCGCGTTGTAGGCGGTTTCGTTGTTCGGATCCAATTTCAGCAACCGCTCGAAGGCTTCTTCGGCCTGGGACAACCGGTTCTGGAGGGCGTGAAGATTTCCCAGGTCCAGATATGCCGGAGCGAATCTTGGAGAAACAGCCAAGGTGCGCATGATCGCGGCAAAGGCTTTGTCCCACTCCTGGTCGCGCAAGTACATTTGGGCCAGGTGATAGTGGGAAAAGACGGCAAGCGGAAACAACTGGGTCGCTCTTTCGAAATACCCGATCGCCTCCTGCTTTTTTCCGGCCCCGGCAGCCAGGACGCCCAGCCCGTGAAGTGCCGGAACATTTTCCGGGAATCGCTCCAGCACTCGGGAGAAGTAAGATTTGCCGCGTTCGTGGTCTCCCCGATTGGCGTAGATCAAAGCCAGATTGCTCAAAGGCAGCAACTGGCCCGGCCGACCTTCCAGCGAGCGCTCGTAAGCTGCCACAGCCTGATCGATTTTCCCCGAAACTTCATAGCCTTTTCCCAGCAGGGCGAAGGCTTCGGTCCGGTAGCGTCCGCCGGCCCGCTCGACGTACTGTTCCAACAACCCCATTCCGGTTTCCAACTGTTTCGGGCGTTCGCTCAGTTCAGCCGGAGTGGCGTCCAAGAATGCCGCCCCCATAAAAAAAAGATTCTCGGTCTCGGACAGCAACGAGCTTGAAGTTTCCAGTTCGTAGAGGGTGTTCTGACCCAGATCGGCGGGCACTTCTCCTCTGGAGTGGATACCGATTCTATGGTTGGTAAAAACGATGTGCCGGGTGCGCTGATTTCCCCGCCGAAGCTCCTCGAACGAAATATCGGGGCTATCGCCGGTCGGGTCTCCGGAGGGCATGTGGCAATGGGCACAGTTTCCTTCGACTTCGACCGGCTTGTGGGTGTTGTTGAGCTCACTTGAGACATGGCAGGAAAGGCAGCGGCCGCGGTAGAAATCGGCGCTCTCCTCATGAGAGACCTTCACGTGGGGATCATGGCAGGTGGTACAGGTCATGGCGCCGCTGCTGGCTTGAAAGCATTTCGATTCTTCCATCAGATCGCCATGCTGCTTCACCATGTCGAATTGTTTGCTCTTGTCGTCCACGCCCCGAAGCTTGAAGCGGACTGCGTAATCGGAAAAAGTTTCTCCCGGCCGGTAGGAGAAGGTTTCCCGGCCCGGCACGATGACTCTGGTTGCCACGCTGTAGACGTTGGTCTCCACGTGGCATTGGTAACAGAGATCTCTCTGAGCCTGTTTCGAATCCAGCCCGGGGTGGTAGATCGCCTTCTTGAACTCTTCCGCGGGAGCTTTCTCCAAGACCAGGCGGACATGTTCGCTGCCCGGTCCGTGGCAACGCTCGCAACCGATGCCGGCCGGAAGAGAGTTGGGGAAGTAGACCTCGTCCTCGGACCTTTGCGGGATGAGCCGAGGGTAGGACGTGTGGCAAAAAAAACACCCCTGCGGTATGGGGCGGGTGAAGTCGAGATGATCCGGGACGTCGTAGCCGGGAGACATTCCCCAGCGTTGTTCCTGTGTGTACCAGGTGACGGGCAACTTGGTGATCACGCCATTGGGATGATGATGAAAATAGGAGCGGGCATGATCACCCGAACCCAGGATGTAGGTGATCTCCTCTTCATGAACGTGAACGGGCTCCCCCTGCTTGTTCTTGAGGCTGCGGCGCTGAAAATAGCGCCCGCCGCGCTTGAGCATGGTGTAGTGAAATTCCGACTTTTCGTGGAAAAAACTGTTGTTTTTTTCGTAGTCCTCAATCGTGTTCGCAGGCGTGGGTCGAGAGAACGACCGTGACATCGCAACACGTTGGTAGGAGTCGGTGATTTCCCTGTGGCAGCTCGCGCACGTCTCTTGCCCGGCATAGCCTTCGGCGTGACGAGGCTCGGCTGTGGAGAGAGGTGTGGTCTGGCCGGCAGAACCCTGTGGAAAGAGCGCCGGAAGCACCGCCGCAAAGGCCAGGATGGCCCACCCGGCGACGCCGGTTCCGATCAGTACTTTTCCAGACACCTGCTTGTCATTGAATCTTGAATCGATCGCGGGTTACGGACGATTCTCCGGAAATGCCGTCACGTACGGCCACTCGCAACGAATAGTCCCCAAGCGGGAGTCCCTCCAAGTCAAGATGTCGAACGAAAACCGCGCGTTCCGGTGAGAAATAGGCAAGGTTCCGGCCGCCAATGCCGGAGACGGTCTTGACGACTTTCCCCTTCCTGCTGATTTCGTAGACGATTTCAGGATCCGGTCTGGCCAGTGCCTGATCCACCTGCAGATTGTACACCTGAAGATAGACCGGCAGTGAAGCGTCAGAGACAAACGTACGGCTGACACTGGGGATCACTTTCAGGTCGCCGAGCACGAACATCCGGATCGTATCCGGCACCGCACCAAGCTGCTGAATCGACTGGGCCAGAATCAGAGAGGCGGCAAGTTGGCTTTCGTCATATCTGGGAGCCGGTATACGAGTCTCCGTTGAACCCATCCTTTCACCGTGCAAGTCTTCAAGGATCAGAGTCAGCTTGTAGAGGCCAGCCGGGACTGCGATCTGATTCTGATAAACGGACCGTTCCGTCAAGCTGGTTTCGAATTCTTCGGCTTCGTAGTCGATGGCCAGTTCCTGCTCAAACTCGGTCAGCATTCGGCCGCTCACGTTCAGCACGCGTCCATAGAGTCGAAGGTGGGCCTGGCGGATGCCGGAATTCTCCTGAAATGTCAGATCCTGGTTGCGCACCTCCACGGTAATGGCAACCAGCGCCCTGGCATCGTCCAGTTTGATCGCGTTGCTGCTGAGGTCGAACGGCAGGCTGTGATACAAGACTCTGCTGTCGACCAGCTTCTGGAGGTCCTTGTACCGAATATCGGGAGCCTTCTGAACATCGAAGTAGCGCGCCATGCGAGCGAAAGGACGATCTTTTGCGCGCATGCCCGTGATCCCCTGAATAAAGGGGTTATGGGCATTGGATGGAGTGAAATAAGGGCGTTCGGACTTGTCCATCATCCCGAGTTGTTCTGCCATGGTCAATCCGCCTTCGCTGTGGAGGAGCGCATCTTTCTCCTCCATACCCAGCGCCAGACGGTATTCACCGGTACCTGACTGGTCGACAAATTCCAACTCGACATCGGACCCGATCCCTGGAATGTGGCGATAGATCCAGCGCTCGAAGGGATAAGTCGTCGTCGTTCCCCCGCCCTCGTAGATCAGCCTTTCATAGCGGCCGCCCGAGGGACGCATTTCGCGGTCGTCGGGCGGGCCCCAGAGGATGTAGGTCCTGCCGCGATCTGTTCTCCACCCGGCCTTGGCGCTGAAGAAATGATCGTTGGCGTAGGCAATACGACGGTAATGTTCTTCCTTGTATTCGTTGACGGCCGTTCTCGCATCCGGGTCGCGCCGGCGCCAGAACTGCTCGATGAACTGTTCCTTCTCGTCCATGGTGCCCAAGCCGTTGAACACGCCCCGCTCCTCATCGGTGATGATGTAGACGACGTCCTCCTTGAGCCACTTCTTGAAGTAGTCCTCCTGCTCTTCCTGGAGAACGGCCCGGTCGTCCCGCTTCTTCTCTTTGGCCTGGACCGGGAGCAGAACCAGAAACAAGGCAAGCAGAAGGAACCTGCCACTCACGGGAGAACCTGCGAAGGTTCTTGACATTGGCACCTCGGAGAACCTGACCCCGACCGACGGTGAATTGGTCCCATTATACCCTCCGCTCCGTTCGGTACAACAAACACGGACGGCCCGGTCAGAAAACGCTTTTCTTGTCAGCAATTCCGGTGTTCGCCGGTGCGCCCCTCATCTTGAGCCCATTTTTGGCAAACAGGTATCATCAGGACCATGCTGCCGCTTTGGACCTTGAGTTTGGTTTTCATCGCTGCCGCGACCCCGGAATCGCCTCCACCGCCCCAATTGGCCGAACGGTTGCTGGAAGCTTTCGAGCCCCGTGACCGTCAACGGCTGCTTGAAACCTATCGGGAAGCTCTGGAAAACCCGGCGGATAGCGAACTCAATGGCCGGCTGGCAATGCTTCTGCACGGTTTCGGACAATATGAACTCGCCTCCACGTTTTACCGGCGAGTCGGGTCCATCGAACCATCCAACTTTCGCTGGCCGTACTATCTGGGCGTCGCGATGACCGCGATCGGCCGGGATGCAGAAGCGATTCCCGCTCTTCGGAGAGCCGTCGAATTGGCCCCGGACTATCTTCCGGCGCAACTGAGACTCGGCAAACTGCTTCGGACGGTGGGCGACTGGGACGAGAGCGGAAAGATTTATCGCGAGGTGGTTCGGCAACATCCCGATTCTGCACGTGCCCATTACGGACTCGGCCGGGTCCGGTTTGCTCGAGGCGAGACTCGGGCAGCCTTGAAGAGCTACCGGACCGCTTCCCGGTTGGCGCCCGATTTCGGGGCCGCCCACTATGGGCTCGGCACCGTGTACCGCAGCCTGGGAAAAAAAGAGAAGGCTCGCCGGCACCTACTCCTTTTTCAACGGGTTCAGGGGGATCCGCCTCCCTTGGTGGACCCTCTGTTGGATTCGCTCCGCCGGCTTCAATCCAAGGCGGAATACCACTACCTGCGAGGACTGGGATTTCAGAGGAAAGCGCAAATCTCTGAAGCGCTTGGCGAGTTTGAGCGGGCCCTGAAAGAAGACCCCCGGCACGCCGGGGCGCACGCCAACCTGTTCTTCAACTTTCTCACCCTGGGAGATCTGGTCAAGGCGGAAGAACATTACCAGGCGGCGCACAGACTCGATCCCCGGCTTCACGAAATCCACCACAATCTGGGTATTCTACGAACGCTTCAGAGTCGCGGTCAGGAAGCTGAAGAAGCGTTCCGGAAAGCTCTGGAACTCGATCCTTACCGGGCCGAGTCGCATTACCTATTGGGCGCCAATCTGGCAAACGGCGGTCAGGTGAGAGAGGCGGAAGAACGCTTCCGCCTGGCCATCGAGAATCGGTCGCATTTCATGGATGCCCATTTTCAGCTGGGGCTGCTGCTTCAGAAACAAGGGAGGGATGCGGAGGCGATCGGTCACTTCCTGAAGACCCTGACGGTAGAGGATGAGGGAACCCCGGTGCGCCATTACGTACTGGCTCACAGCTACGCCCGCCTGGGCGAGCTGGATAAAGCCGTCGACTCTGCCGTAAAGGCCCAGGCAAAGGCCTTTTCCATGGGGAAGCGTGAACTGGCGGCCGATGTCGGGAAGTTCCTGCAAAGGTTGCGGCAGGCGGGCAAGCGGCCATGAGAAATGTGGCTGCCTCTCCGGCCCGGCGGTCCTGCCGACGGCCCGCCGGCCGGCTGCTGGCCGGACTCCTCTGGGGAGCCTCGGCCTGGCCGGCTCTTGTGGCGCAAGACCCATCGCTTCCAACTCCCCTTTTCTCGGAAGCGGCTTCCCGGGTGGGGCTGGATTTCCAGCACTTCAACGGGGCCGGCGGCAAGTTTTACCTGCCTGAAATCGTGGGCTCCGGAGCCGCCCTGTTGGACTACGACGGCGACGGCGACCTGGATGTCTACCTGGTGCAAGGCGCGATGCTGGAACCGGCCAAGACTCCCTCCCAGTCCTGGTTTCCTCCAGATCCCGGGTGGAAACCGGGGCACCGGTTGTATCGAAACGATCTGATCCCCGGCGGAAGTCTCAAGTTCAGGGAGGTCACCGCCCAAGCCGGAGTCGACTCGGTCAGCTACGGGATGGGGGCCGCGGTTGGGGACTACGACAACGACGGAGACCTCGACCTCTACCTGACCAACTACGGACCCAATCTCTTGTATCGCAACAACGGAGACGGGACCTTCACCCCAATGAAGGGAGTGGGAGCCGAGGATTCCCGCTGGACCACCAGCGCCGCCTTCCTGGACTACGATCGCGACGGCGACCTAGATTTGTTCCTGACAAACTACGTTGGGTTCACGGTCGCGGGAAACCAGGTTTGCAGAACCGCGGGCGCCAGGGATTACTGTTTCCCCACAGTCTATTCCCCATTGCCGGACCGGTTCTTTCGCAACGACGGCGGGCGCCGATTTGTCGACGTGACGGAGCAGGCGGGCCTGGCGGCCGCGTTCGGCAATGGATTGGGCGTCGTTTGCGCGGACTTCAATGATGACGGTTGGACGGATATCTACGTCGCCAATGACAAGACTCCCAATCAACTCTGGCTCAACCGGGGAAACGGAAGCTTCGAAGAGGCGGGGTTGTTCTCAGGGACGGCGTTCAACGTCGACGGCCAAGCGGAAGCCAGCATGGGGGTCACGGCCGCCGATTTCAACAACGACGGCAGCGAAGACCTCTTCATGACCCATCTGACGGAAGAGACCCATACCCTCTACCTGAACGATGGCGCCGGCGGCTTTTCCGACCAGACCAGCCGTTTCGGATTGACCCGGGTTCACAATTACACCGGTTTCGGCACCCGGTGGTTCGACTACGACAACGACGGGCACCTGGATCTGTTCATGGCCAATGGCGCGGTGCGAATGACGCGGCTGGCCGAACCGGCCGATTATGCCTACGATCAAATCAACCAACTGTTCCATAACGAGGGAGACGGGAACTATCGGGAAACGACCGCCGAGGCGGGAGCGGCCCTGCAACTGTCGGAAGTGAGCCGGGGAGCCGCCTTTGGCGATATCGACAACGATGGTGACGTGGACATTCTGATCACCAACAACAACGGGCCCGTACGGTTGCTGTTGAACGGGACCGGGTCGCGGCACCACTGGCTGCAAATTCAACTGGAGGGGACGCAAAGCAACCGCTACGGGGTGGGAGCCCGGGTGGGAGTGCAGCGCCAGGGTCAGAGCACGTTATGGCGCCGCGCACATACCGACGGCAGCTATCTGAACGCCAACGACCATCGGGTGCACTTCGGCTTGGGCCGGGACAAAGAGGTCGAGGCCGTCATCGTCCACTGGCCCGGGGGTGGCAGCGAGACCTGGGAAGGGGTGGAAGCGGATCGCCTCGTCACCCTCCAGGAAGGCTCCGGAATACCGTGGAAGCCGTAGTGGACCAGGTTTCCCCAAGAGCGGCGTTGGAGCTCCCAGTCATCTTTCAATAGATCTGGAAACAGAGAGAAACTATTAGTGACAATAGGAATTCTCGTCCGCAGATCCGAAAACACCATTGACGCTCGAAGGAGGTTCTCATGGCAGCCAGTCTCAACAACCGAATTGCTTTGGTAACGGGCGGGGCCTCAGGAATTGGCCGAGCCACCTGTCTACTGCTTGCCCGGGAAGGCGCCGAAGTGGTCGTGGCTGATGTGCAACAGGACAAAGCGAGCGAGACCGTCCGGTTGGTCCAAGCGGCCGGTGGGGAGGCGATGGCCGTTGGCTGCGATGTGTCGAAAGCCGCCGAAGTCGAGGCGCTGGTCCAAGCCTGCGTGAGCCGCCATGGCCGGCTGGATTGCGGGATCAACGTTGCCGGCATTCTGGGAGAAATGGGCAAGATCCATGAGTGCACCGAGGAAAACTACGATCGTGTGATGGCAACCAACACCAAGGGCATCTGGCTGTGCATGAAATATGAAATCATCCAGATGCTTCGGCAGGGGTCCGGAGTGATCGTGAACATCGCCTCTGTCGCCGGTGGGGCGGGAACCCCCGACCTGGCGGTATATGGAGCGTCCAAGGTGGCTGTCACCATGCTGACACGGGCGGCCGCGGTCGACCTGGTCGCCAGGAATATTCGTGTGAACGCCATCAATCCCGGATTCGTCCAGACGGAAATGGTCGACCAGCAGGAGTTGGACTATCCCGCATTAGTCAAAGAATATCGAGACAGTCTTAGAATCGGTCGCATGGGACGGCCCGAGGAAATCGCCGAGGCCATCGTTTGGTTGTGTTCGGACAAAGCCTCCTTCGTCGCCGGACAAGTAATGAACGTCGACGGAGCGGCTCTGGCCTGACCTGAACCTCTCACCAGAGAGACAGTTATCGGTTTGTAAATTGTGTCAACTATCTGTGAACAACCAAGCCGCGGCTCTGGCCAGACAACAAATCCGGTGGTTCATACTCTGCTCGAGAGGTCCACGGGATACCTTTTCACCCTGCCGCTACGATAAATTGCAGCAACGAATGGAGCATCCTGCTTCGCTGCGAAGCGAGCGATCTGGCGCCCTCCTTTCACCAACAACTCAGCAATATCGGACCCTGTTGCATTCTTGGCTCGAATTACGATGATCCGAGCTGCATTTTGAGCAACAGATTTGATCTCAGCAGCCCGGTAGCGGAGGTTGCGATCTTTCGTGAGCGCAATCCAGCCCCTCTCTCCGACGAGAGCAATCCATTCTTCGTCTGGCGCATCTGTCGGCAGGTGGTCATCATGCACCTCGACTTTCATGCCTTCCCGCCGAAGCCGGTTTGCAATGATGTGCCTTCCGAGATTGCGATCCAGGAAGAGGGTGGGTTCCTCACGCGGCGAGCTTGATCTCACACCGGAGCGCTTCTTCGATTTCCGATTCTTCACGCCCGTAGTCTCTTGCTAGCTGGGTGACTGACTCACCCGCCTTGTAGCGCTCGGCAATGATCTGGGTTGTGAGCCCGGTTCCGGCGATCACGGGTCGGCCAGCAGACAGCCTTGGGTCTATGACCACCATCTCGGGTGCATCTCGCATTTCGGTTCGGGTGAATGGATACAGCCTGATGGGCACCTTGCGGGAGTCGCGCACGATCCGATGTAAGGCAGTTTGGATAAGCTCCCGCATCGCCAACTGACCCGACTGACTGATATTGATCAGCCGTCCATAGCGTTCGATGAACAGATCCAGGCCGTCTGTCTCCATTTCGTAACTGATCAACGGATGCCGCTGGTCGGTTACGGATGGAGCGGTCTCCATCAAGTACTTGATGGCCTTTCGGACCTTCGGCATTGCTACACCATGCTTGCGCCTGACGGCAGCGAGAACGTGGAGTTCAACGAGGTTAAGGAACGAGAGCAGCGTTGGGTTGTTTGGGGAACAGTCGGGGAGTTCAATGAGTGGCTCATAAGGACCCCGGCCAACGGACCAAAACCGGATGGTCGACGGCGGCACGGTAAGGTAGTGCGCAACCTCGGAAACTGTGTAGGAGGGAAGCTCGCGGAGGTCCCCTACTGCTCGATCGAACATCTGGTCTCCTCCTCGGCTAAGCGCCTTCCGTCCGCTTTCCGAAAAACTTGGATCCAAGAGGTGCCAACTACCATCATGCTACCACAGGAATCTGGCCGAACCTGCCTGCAATAAGTCAGATTCCATCCCCTCTACAGGCAGCTCAGCACACCGGAGGCGTTCACGCCGTAACGCCGGAAACGGCCTTGTTCAAGGCGGGCATCAGCTCATTGGCGAACAGTTCCAGGTTGCGGATCCAACTCGGCTTGTCGTCCCAGTCGAAGCCCATCAGGACCAGGGTGCCGAAAGGTCCGCTCTCTTCCATGAGCTCCAGCAACCGCCGGAGCACCTCGTCGACGTCGCCGGCGATGATCTGCTCCTTGAGCCAGAAATCCATGTTGCACTCGGCGTCCGGCATGTCGAGGTCGCGCTTCAGGATGTCCCGGTGCCCCAGTGAGTTGTCCATCAGGGACGCGATGTACTCGTAGTTCCCCCCCACCGAGTTGTTGCGGGCGAGCTTCACCGCCTCCTCGGTCGTGTCGGCCAGGAAGATGGCGCGGCAGACCTTCCAGGTCCCGGGATCGGGTTCGCGGCCCGCTTCGGCGGCGGCCCGGGCGTAGGTGGCCCAGTTGTCCGCCAGGACGTTTCCGGTGGCCAGGGCGGCCGAGAAGGGAGCGTACCCGCGCTGGCCGGCCAGGGTGAGGGTGCCCGAGTTGCGGCTGAGGCCCGGCATGGCGATGGGTGGATGCGGCTGCTGCAGAGGCTTGAAAATGAAACCGATCCCCGTCGCCTCATCGACGTTCTCCTCCAGCGAGAACTGCCAGAATTTGCCTTCGTGGTGGTAGGGCGGGTCCGACGCCCACAAGTCGAGGATGACGTCCAGCGCTTCCCTCGTCATGGCGCCGCCATCTTTCGGATGGTAGCCGTAGAGTTCCATGTCGGTGCTGACGCTGTTGGGCGCGAAGCAGAGATTGAGCCTTCCTTTTGAAAGATGATCCAGAAAGCCGAGCCGCGTGGCCACGTACGCCGGATGGTGCAGATTGAGGCATACGGGCGCGGCTCCCAGACGAATCCGCTCCGTCACGCCAAGCACGCGTCCGATGAACACCTCCGGGACCACGATGGGCTCGAACCTCATCGTGTGGTGCTCGCCGATCCAGAACTCGTCGAAACCGAGCTCCTCCGCCCGGATGACCAGTTCGACGTCCTCGTCGAAGCACTGGGCCAGCGGCTTGCCGGAAGGATGGTAGGGCATGATGAACATGCCGTATTTGATGGATCGCGCTCCACCGTCGGTGTCACCGTTCATGCGCTGTTGTCTCCTTTCGTCGGCGGTTGGCAACCGCCGCTTCCGGCTCATACCCGAGTGGGCAGCGTCCGGTACTCGATGGTCAACTCCAGGCTGTGGAGGATCATTTCGACGCGGACCTGGGGGTTGCGCTTCCGGAGGGTGGCCTCCAGCCGGTTGACCCCCTGCCGGATCCAGTCTCCGTGCGTCAGGTCGTAGGACATGATGTAGTTGCCCTGGTACTCGATGGGCCCCGGACCGACCCGGTTCATGGGGATCTCCAGCCGAGGGTTTTCCGGCAACGGACGCCCGTTCCAGTTCAACTCCAGGACATCCTCCCAGGTCAGGCCCACCACGGTCAGGCTCAACCTGATCTCCTGGAGCATGCCCCTTCGCCGCGCCATGTCCAGATCGTCGGCCACCAGGACATCCACCGTCTTGGTCTTCCCCTCGGCCAGCGCCTCGGGCAATTGGTGAACGAAGGCCTGGAAGACGTCGCTGCTGCGGGGGTACTTCTTCAGGCAGTCGTAACACCCGACCTCGGTGTAGAGCTTGTCCTTGTGCTCCAGCGTCTTGGGGTCACCCAGCTCCTGGAACACCACTTCGGCTTCCTTCAGGTTGTGGCCGATGTGGTGGTGGAAGTTGAACATGTAGATCCCGTCGACTCCCTGGCGCCAGGCGTTGGCGGCGCCGGCCCGGAGCGTCGCGGCAGGCGGCCGCCGATGGTAGCCCGGGCCCACCTGTTCGGAGGTACAAGCGTAGACCTTGCAGGAAGTCCCCTTCGCCAGGGCGACGAACTCGCCGTAGGGCATGCCGGTGGCCGTGTCCCAATGGACGCCGGGAGAGATGTAGTCGACCAACCCCTCGTGGATCCAGGTCTTCAGCTCCAGTCCGATCTCATGGCACTTCTCCAGCGTCGCCGGGACCCGGATCCCGAATCCCAGGGGCCGGCCCCGGTCGGTTCCGATGCGCTGGAACAGGGCCCGGGCCTCCCGCAGATACCCGGTCAGGATCGTCCTTCCCCGGTCGATGTCGGGGAAATAATGGCCCGGCTCGCGCAGGAGGTCCCACTCGAAACCTTCCGCGTCGTAACGGGTGCACACGTCCTCGATCAGCTCGAGCCGGTGCGCCCGGACCTCGGGAATGGCGAAATTGAGGCCGACGCATTTTTCCCCGTAGACGCTTTCGGGACCGTGGACCCCGGTGCCGCAGTTTTCTCCCAGTTCGTACTCCCGATGGGCGACCCGGAACCGGCTGGGCCATTGGAAGCGGGGTCCATGAAGGTCATTGAAACGCATGCCGATCCAGTACTGCATGCCGGCTTCGTGGGCCCGTTCCAGAGAGAGCTGCCAGGGATCGATGCCCTGGTCCAGCAGTCCGCGGATACAAGTCTGCTGTTTCCACTCGCTGACGTGGAGAAAGCTGTCCCGGTCGATCCCCTCCGCCTCCCGAACCCGGGTGGGAAACAGGGGAACCGCGTCGCCGAACCCGAACATGTGGCAGACCACGGCGCCGATCTGGGTTCCGGCAAACCGGCCCACCGCTTCGTAGACGAAGTCCTCAGGCGTCCTGGGCGGGTCCGGGAAGAAGAGGAAGCTGCCGTCGTTGTTGTAGAAAAGCGGAGGCAGCGACAGGCGCCGGGTTCCGGCCTCGGACGGTCCCGCCGACGCCACACCGGTCCCCGCCAGCGTCAGCGCACCCACGTTCCGTTGAAACTCCCTCCGGCTCAGCTTCTTCGCCACGAGGATCCTCCCGTGAGGCCGGTCAAAGCGGCCTCCGGCTCTTGAACCGTGTCAAATGATCATCAGGCCGGAATTCGCACGGCCCGGCGGGTGGCCGACGACTCCTTCGCCGCTTCGATGATCTCCAGCATGTGGACGTTGTCCTGAATCGGCGAAGGCGCCGGGGCCCCGGTTCGGGACGCCTCCAGGAAGTCGCGAAAGAGTTCTTCGGCCATGATGCCGCCGTAGCCCGGCGTCTGGGGAATCATGTAGGTCTTGCGGTGACGGCGGCCGCTGACCCAATGCCGGGCCTCGCTGTAGAGGGTGTAGGTTCCGCCCGCAACGGCGGCATTCGTCGTCCCGTGCTCCACCGGCTCCACCAGCGGCAAAATGGAATACCCTTCCGTTCCCCGCATGCCGACGTAGAAGTCGTAGACGGCCCGGCTCCCCTTCAAGTGATATCCGGCCTGGAACGTTCCCATCTTGCCGCTCTCGAAGCTCAGCAAGAGCAAACCCGTGTCTTCAACGGGAATCTGCTCCGGATTCAGGTTGCCCACCAGCGCCATGACTTCGACCACCCGCTCCTGCATCAGGTACAGCACCAGGTCCAGGCAGTGGCACCCCAACCAGGACATGATTCCGCTGCCGGCGGTCTTGGGATCGAAGATGTAGCTGGAGGTGTCCCGGTATTCCACCAGACCGTTCAGGAGCTTGGCCTCGATGGTCATGACGCGGCCCAAGGCTCCGTCGTCCAGGGCCCGCTTGAAGTCCATGACCATGGGATTGTAGCGCCACTGCAGCATGGCGCCGGCCGTCACACCCTTCTCTTCCGCCACTTCCGCCACCCGGCGGAGGTGGGAGGAATGGGTGGTCGCCGGTTTGTCGTAAAGGACCGGCAGACCGGCTGAGACGACCTGCTCCAGAATGCCGGGCGCCTGGTCGGGACGCGCGCAGACCGTCACCGCGTCCAGGTCGTCTCTCGCCAGGAATTTGCCCAGATCGGCGGATTTCGTGGCCACCTTGGAGGATTCGGAGGCGAGTTTTTCCACGTCGGCCAGATCGGTGGCGGCGCAGACATGGATCTTGCCCACCTCGGGAAGTTGGTCCAGGACCCGCACGTGCCCTCCCGCATGGCCGTGGCCGGAGATGGCTCCCATCACCAGCGATCCTTCCCGGATGGAACTGGGTCCGGGTCTCGGTGGAAGGACGCCGCTGCTCGATCCCAGCGGTTCGCCGCCCCCCGGTGCCTCCCGTCCCAAGCTTCCCGCTGCCGCCACCGAAGGCAGAGCGTAGCCAAGAAATCTGCGTCTCTGCATTTCCAATTCCTCCAGATTCCAGGTTCGATCCAATACCGCTGGCGTAAGCGATTCAGAATCGTGCAGACCGCCGGCGGCACGGCGATTGTAGTGGCCACGCTCCCTGAGGCGCCACCCTCTTCGGCGAGACTTTTCCGGAAAGAGAATCAAATTTGTCGATGAGGAGATCCTTTCGTGGGACCGCCAAATCAACGTCGAAATCATCGCGGCGGGGGTCCCCAGGCCGTGACGAAACCCGGCGCCGCGGCCGGACTCAACTCCGTCGGCGCGCTCATTGCGGCTCGCTCCGCCACGGTAAGATTATCGATCAGACGATCATTAAATATCGATTGGACGCTGATGCGATCGACAATTGGCCGACGTGTGGGAAGCGGCGAGTGAAAACGGGACTGTCCCCTTCATCTGCCTTCATCATCATGGCGTCTTCCCCCGGCTTCGGAGCATTCAATCCCCGCGAATGCGAAACGCGTAGAGACTTCCCTGACGGAGCCAGAAACGCAATTTCACGACTCTGCCCAGCAGTGGGCTGAGGTCCTGCCGACTCTTCCAGCGCACCTTCGCCCGCAGCTCGTCGACCTGCCGCAGGACGAGGGACTCCCCGCGGGAAAAACCGGGGATGGGCTCACCTTCGGCATCCAGCACCTCGACTGCGAGTTCACCGTTCGGAGCTGCCAGATTGACCCCCAAATCGCTGCCCTCGACCCGAAACGGCCGGGTGACGGCCCAGCCCATTCGGTGGGATGCCGTCAACGAAACGAACCGGTCCAGCGGGACCGTGGCCAGTCCGATGCCGGTGGGCGCCGGGGAGTTGCCCTGTCCGCTGTGGGAAAGGGGACGGCCGACATAGTAGAACCAGTGCCGGTCCTTCCAGGTGACGACGTTGGGGGCCGGCTGGATCCACTTGGCGTCGAAGCTTCCCTCGGGACCGCGGGGCAGGAACGGCTGGTCGCGGTACACCCACTCCAGGTTCCAGGGGTCATGCCGGCGAGTGGTGGCCAGATAGAAGTCCATCTCCTCGCTTCCGCCCGGCCTTTCCAGCGACCAGATCAACCCGAATTGGACACCCTCGTAGATCCATCCGTTCAAGCTGTAGATCTGGCGGGTCCACTCGTAGTCCCTTCTGCCGTTCTCCCGCCCCAGACACCACTCGCGCACGGTTGTCCAGTCTCCAGGTCGATTGCGGAGATCCACCTGTGAGTTCACCATGTCCCGGGTTCCCCGGATTTCTCCCTGCCCTCCTCCCGTTCCATAGTCGGTACGGGTGTAGAGGCGGTAGACCCTCGCATACGGATCCCAGAGCACCTGGTTGATGGTGTCGGCGGCCCGCCCGGTGATGGGCCGGCCCTGGTCGTAGTAGCTCCAGCGAAGACCGTCGGGAGAATAGGCCAGGGCGGTGGTGGCGCCGTATCCCTTCGCGGCTCCGACGGCCGACTTGTACTTGTGGCGCGGGTCCTTCTCGTTGGGATCCGGAAAGGGGCAGTACACCTGGGGACGGCCGATCTGATAGATGCTGTTGGCCCGGCTGCCGTCGAATTCCACGAGTCCGAGCCGGGGCTTGACCCAGCGGACGCCGTCCCGGGATTCGGCATAGCAGTAGGTCGCCGAATCCTGGCCGGAGCCGGCGGCCCGGTACCAGATGCGGAACCGGCCGTCCTCCCGCAGCACGGAACCGACGATCGGCACACCGAAGTCTTCCCAAGGCGTGTCGTCGACGATGACCGGGCGGCCGCCATTCGCCTTGACGGGACGCCCGAGCCGGCGCGCCAGGAGATGCTTCCCGGCAATGACGTGATCGTCCACCAGGAGCTGCTTTCGATCGCCGAATTGTAGAACGGGGCCGCCATCCGGCTCGCCGGCATGGGCCGGGGCGAAGAGAGTGATCACAAACGATACGAGGCGTGCGCGGCGGCGCCACAGGTCGAGGATTCCCCCCGCCGGCGGCCCGGCATGCCGAAAGGCGGTTTCCGGTCTACGGCCTCGGAACGAAGGGACGGCTGCGGCGAAAGGGTTGGCGGGGCGCATTGCCGAAAGAGGCGGTGTTCGCAGACCATCGACGAACATGTCAGGGCTTTCAGGGATCCGCCGAGCGGATTCCGAACAGCACCTTGGTGCGCGCCTCAAGACCCTCGGACAAGGCTTCCACCAATCTGAGGCCATTCAGAGCTTCGGTCCGGCTGTAGTAGGTGAGGGCATCCTGGGCCAGAACCCGTTCACCGGCCTGCAAGAGCGCCAGCGCGATTCCCTCCACCGCGGCCTGCTCGTCGATCAGCCGGGACTCGAAGGCGGTCAAGGCTTCCACGACCTCCGGCAGGAATTTCTCCTCGTGCGATTTGGCCAGATAGAACAGGCGCTTGCAGGCGCGGAACGCGTACCGCGTCGATTCCGGCCCCATGTGATGGTCCCTGATGTGGCGGGTGGCCTCGCCTGCGGTGAGGTAGCGGTGCCTCTTGAATTCGGGCGGCACGTCCCGCACGCCGATACGGTAGGGGACGAACGGCGCCGCTACCGGAGGGGCCGGCGCCACCCACAAGGTCTCCAACTCCTGGTGGAGTCCTTTCCGCAGGTGGGCCACCTGACCGTAACCGGCGGAATCGCGAGTCAGTTCCGGAGTCCTGACCACCTCGATCATGTCCGGCAGTCCGATTCGGCCGGCCCGGGCCCGCAGGCGATCCTCGATCATCTGGACCGCTGCGGCCTTTTCGGCCGAATGTCCGTACACCTTTCCCACGTGAAAGGGTTCTCCCGAGTCCGGGTCGAACCAGCCCCGTTCCACGGCGAATGAAATCAGATTCGCGGATCCCATGAAGCCGGGATGCTCCCGGTAGTTGAGCGGCACCTCATGGATGTAGCCCCCACGAGAAACCCGGATGTCGTCCGGTCCCAATCGCTCGGCGATCCAGAGGCCCTGACCGCCCGCGAAGTTGATCAGGATCCATCCCTCGTCGGCGTCGGCGAACAAGTGGGAGTTGCCTCCGTAGGTGGAGAAGCCGTACTCGCCGATCAGGTCGCCCACGATCCGGACGGCCTCGCGCGCGCTGCGGGCCCGTTCCATCACGATCCGGGACAGGTCGCTGTAGTTCGGCCCGCGCTGTGGATTGGGCGTCATCTCCCGCAGCTCGATCCGGGAGCCCGACGACACGTCCCGGGCGGCGACGCCATGCTCGTTCAGGCCGCCGTTGGTGAGGGGCGCCGGGAAACCCGCGAAGTAGGAATAGTTCATGGTCAGGTAGCGAAACGTGATGGGCGCCTGCGGGATCTGAATGAGTTCGCCGGGATAACGGGATTCCGGAGTCGCTCCCACCGTCAGAGTGGATCCGGGGGGATGCGTCCGGCGAGGCACGATCTCCAACCAATGGCTGGACGGCTCGTCGCCGTATCCCCCGAGGAAGACACTGCCGTCTCGGGTCAGGTTCTTCCCCACGTAGATGGCATAGCTGGCCACGGCACTGGTGCCGTTGGCAAGGCTGATGATCAAACTGGTCAGCACGATACGTACTCTCATGGCAGTGTCCTCATTCTTGTTGGCGGCCGGCACAATCCTGACAAAAAAAGGGGAGGCGCGCCGGGTGCAGCGCTGCCGGATCCACAAGATGCGCAACGTTCCTGGCCACTTGCCGAAGACGCTGCACGACCAGGCGCGGCCGGTTCTGCGGGCGGCATGGAAGCTGAGCGAAAAGGATGGCAAGGCGAGGATCGAGCAGTTCGCATCGTAGCATGAAATGCCCGGGAGCCACCTCAACCTCCAACTATGATTGGGACAGCCCCCACTTCCTGATCGCCATATTTTCACAACTCCGCGCCTATGGGTTTCGGTATCGTGATATCTTGTCTTGCAAGATGTACGAGGTGCCAATGACCATCTTCTTGAGGCACTTCGGCCCCTGCCATACGACCGGTTCATCGAGGGTCCCTGCGGGTGGGGGCACACGATGCTGAGGTTCGCGGAGGAAATCCTGGTTCTCGTCCTGGACGAGGAGCGGGGAGATTTGGCCGCCAGCCTGCCCCCCCGCTCACTCGACCTGGCGCTCGCCGGAGCCGTGCTGATGGATCTCGCGCTCCAGGACCGCATCGACACCGATCTCAAGCGCCTGGTGCTCGTGGATCCCACGCCGTTCGGCGACGACATCCTCGATCCCACGCTCGCCGAGATCGCAAGTGACGTCCAGCCGCGCGACACGGGCTATTGGCTCGGACGGATCGCTGGGCAGGCTGACCAGATCCGACGCGCCGCGCTGGCTCGCCTGATTGAGCGCGGCATCCTGAGATCCGAGGCGGACGGGCTCGTGTTCCTCGCCCCGTCGGTGTCGCGGTCGCGGCGCTATCCCGCCGTTGACGTGCGGCCGGTCGAGGAAGCCAAGCTGCGGATCATGCGGATCTTGTTCAACAATGATATTCCCGACCCGCCGGACATCGCGCTCATTGCCCTCGCAAACGTCTGCGGCGTATTCCGCACGATCCTGTCATCGGAGGAGCGGGTGCAGGTCCAGGATCGCATCGATCTGCTGAAGAATATCGATCTGATCGGCCGGACGATGAGCCTGGCGATCGAAGGACTCGAGGCGCCCGATGAACCACGTCCGGAGCCTCGGCGACCGAAAGAAATTCCGGTGGTGCCGGGGCTTCCCCTGCTGGGCAACGGCCTGGCCATGCGGAAGGGACTGGTCGCCTTCCTTTCCCGCCAGTACCGCGAATTGGGCCCGATCTTCAGGATACGCGCTCCCTCGCGCCGGTTCGTGTGCATGGCAGGGCCGGAAGCGACCAATTTCCTCACCTCGCACGGAAAGATCGTGTTCCGATCGCTCGAGCCCATGGCGAGTTTCCACAACCTGATGGACTCGTCACGCTCGATCCTGACCATGGACGGGATCGATCACGTCACCACGCGGAGGGCCCAGGCTAAGGGATACGCAGTCCGGGTCATCAGGGACCGGTCACAAGAGGTCGTCGACATCACGCGCGACGAGATCGGCAAGTGGCCGTTGGGGAAGCCGTTCGAGGCGTTGCCGGCGTTCCAGAACGTGATCGCCGAGCAGATGGGTCACATGATGGCCGACTATTCGCCGCAGGGCTACACGCGCGAGCTGTCCACGCTCCTCGGCGGGCTGCTACTGGGCGCTTCGACGACTCCGCACGTCATGAAGCTCCCGCGATTCCGCGACGCACGCGAGCGAGGCCGCGAGCTGGCCCGGGCAGTCCTCGCACACAAGCGCAGGGTGGGTCCGCGTAGAACGAGGCCGGACTTCATCGACCTGATGCTGGAGCTGCGCGACGCCGATCCGCAGCTTCTTCCCGAGACCAACCTGCCCCTGACGGTGCTCGCACCCTACATGGTCGGACTGGACACCACAGCGAGCACATGCTCGTTCATGATCTACAACGTGCTCAAGCGGCCGCAGCTCATGGAGCGCATCACCGCCGAGGCGGACGCCCTGTTCGATCAGGGCAGCGTGAGCGCCGTGGGCTTGAAGAGGCTCGATGTCACGCGCCGCGTAGCGATGGAAACCCTGCGGCTCCATCCGGTTTCGCCCGCCGTACTTCGGACGACCGCCAACTCGTTTGAGTTCGCAGGTCACAGGGTTCGCGCGGGCACGCAGGTCATGATCGGTACGGCGGTCGGGCACACGCTCGAAGAGTACTTCCCCGGTCCGGAGCGCTTCGACATCGACCGCTTCACGCAGACTCGCGGCGAACACCGGCAGCGCGGCGCCTATGCTCCCTTCGGGGCCGGCACCCACCGATGTCTCGGCGCCGGTCTCGTCCCGGTTCAGCTCGCGCTCACCATGGCTACGATCCTGAGGGAGCTCGTGCTGGAGCCGCTCGCGCCCGACCATGTGCTGCGCGTGAGGTCGTTCCCGACCATGCAGCCCGTCCGTTTCAGCATCCGCATCCTGCACCGACGGACACACGACGTCCCGACGACGGCATAAAGTCCTGGTGACCGGCACACAGCCACAGGCGAAACTTCCCCGGTATCACTCCCTCGACCAGCTGCGCGCGTCCATGATGATGCTCGGCTTGGTTCGCCACGCGGCGGTCAGCTACGTGCCCACGGTCTTCTTCGAGTGGCCATACCGGGATCCCCAGGCCGACATGCTCGCCTACTGGGTGGTGATCTTCATCCGCGTATTCAACCTGCCGGTCTTCTTCGCGATTGCGGGATTCTTTGCGGCGTACCTGCTCAAGACACGCGGAACTCGAGAATTCCTCCGGCACCGATGGAGCCGGATCGGGGTTCCGTTCCTGGCGGCATGGCCCCTCCTTGCGGTCACGATGTTCTTCATCGTGCCGTTCGCGGCCCGCTTCAGCGCCACCCCGCCAAACGCTACCTACAGTCTTCCGGAACTGACCTCGTCCAGGGCCCTTGACCACCTGTTCCTGCATCTGTGGTTCCTCTACCACCTGATGATCCTGTGCGTGGCCGCGAGCGCACTGAGCGCGCTCGCCGGCCGGATTCCCGCGGGCGTGCGCGCCCGTGCGATGGACCTCTTCGAGCGCTGGGTGCACCGTGGAGGCATCGCGGTGCTGATTCTGGCCGCGGGCCTCCTGCTGTACCGGATGGAGTCGTGGGCCATCGACTACTACGCCGGCCCGTTTCCCGCCCCGCGCCAGTTGGCACTCTACGCCCTGTTCTTCGTATTCGGCTGGCTGCTGTTTCGCAGACGGCAGACGCTGGAGGGCTTCAAGCGCCCCGCATGGGCTCTCCTCGCCGGCGGCATCCTGTGCTTCTTCGTATACCGGCACTTCTTCGAGATCGGTTGCCCCCCCAGGCCGGACAGGACGTGCCCGGAAGCTGGCGATGGGCACCTGCCGGCGGTCGTCTTCCTCGCGCTTTCCATGTGGTTCATGGCGTATAGCCTGATCGGCCTGTTCCTGCGCTACATGGACAGGCCGAGCCCGCGCTGGCGGTACCTGGCGGACGCCTCGTACTGGATCTACATCGTGCACGTGCCGCTCGTCATGCTGCTGCCCCTTGTTCTGGCAAACGTGCCGCTTCCGGGGATCGTCAAGCTCGCGCTCGTCGCGATCATGGCGACCGGCCTGATCCTGGTGACCTACCACTACTTCGTACGACCGACGTTCATCGGGAAACAGCTGAACGGGCGCCGCTATCCGAGAAGGGCGACTTGAGCGCGGTGGGCGGCGGGCGCGGGGACGGTGGGGACGGGGAGCGCGGATCGGCATTCGCGCTCCGCTGGCCGTGGCGCAACCGAAAGGCCGCCAGCGACTTGTGGAATCTGCCGGGTGTCACACTTGGGGGCGAACCGGCACGAGGCCAATCCCACGGCCTGACCGAACGGCTAAGTCCGGTGACTTCTGATGCAACCGCATGGATTCCAGCACGGAAGCGGGAATCTGAAGTGATACAGCGCTCAGTGCGATGTACGCTAACCTATTGTGTCCCTATCGTTTGCGATTCCTTCCGATCAGTCCGTCACGATCCGGGACAGGTCACTGTAGTTCGGCCCGCGCTGATGATCACGCTGGTCAACACGATGCGCGCCGACGCGCAACTGATGGTGACTGCCGCCTGCTTGCTGGTGGTGACCCGGTCGCTTTCCATCATGATCACCCGCTCCCTGCTTGTCATCCGTTCTGAAGCAACATCGCCAGTTCGAAGACGCCGATCGCCTCAACGCCTTCGCTGATCGGGAAGCGTTCGTCCCCGGAATACGCGACGAACGCATGGTCAGGCCGCAGGTCCGCGCGGGCGTTGTAAAAGCCGCGGTCCGGTCTCGGGGCGCGACCCCGCTTGATCTCGATCGCCCACAGTTCGCCGTTCGGCAACTGAAGCACGAGATCGACCTCGGCGCCGGCGGAAGTGCGGTAAAAACTGGCCGTCGTCCGTTCCGGGGCGGCTGCGAGCAGATTCTCGATCACATACCCTTCCCAACTGGCGCCGGCCACAGGATGGCCGGCCAGCGCATTGAAATCGCCAATGCCGAGCAGAGCGTGCAGCAGGCCGCTGTCGCGTATGTAGATCTTCGGCGATTTCACCAGCCTTTTCCCGACATCGGCGTGCAAAGGAGCCAGGCGCCGCACCAGCAGCAGATCGGTCAAGAGTCCGATATAGCGATTTACGGTTTGCACGCTGACACCCAATGACGAAGCCAACCGGGAAGCATTCAACAGGCCTCCCTGGCTGTGGGCCAGCATGATCCAAAGGCGCTCCAGCGTCTCCGCGGGGAGGCGGGGCCCGAACAGGGCGACGTCACGCTCCAGGTAAGTCCGGATATATCCACTCCGAGGAAAGAGACCGTCCATGAATTCCGAAGGAACGAGTATGCCTCCGCTCGTGGGTGCGTGGTCGGACCCGGCACGCGTTCCCGGCTTACCGGTCCACCAGGACGTGCTTCATGGCCTCGTAGGCCGGGGACGGTTTGCCCTGAACGTGAAGGAAGGGGTACCGGTAGTCCTCCTCTCCCACCCAGCGGGATTCGCCGGTCATGAAGATCACGGTGTAGGCGCGCCGGGAATGCGGACTCCGGTTGGGCTCGCTCCGGTGATAGGTCAGGCAGTGGTGGAATCCAACGCTCCCCTTGCTCAGCTCCACCGGAATCTCGTCCCCCAGATGGCTCAGAGCCTCCTGGGTCAGCTTCCACGTATTCCCGGGCACGTTGGAATGCTCGTGGTCCAGGAGGCCCAACTTGTGGCTCCCGGGGATCACGGTGAGGCATCCGTTCTCGCGGGTCGCATCCTCCAACGCGATCCAGGCGGTGAGCATCTCGAAGGGCTGGAAACTCCAGTAGTACATGTCCTGGTGGGGCGGGACCAGGCCCCCGTCCAGCGCCGGTTTGGCAAAGAGTCCGTCGGCGTAGATGTCCAGGTCGGGACCCAGGATCTGCTCGACGACCGCGGCCAGCTTGGGATGCGTGGCGACGGACCGGAAGACCGGGTCTCGATGCAGCAACCCGAAGGCGTTGCGGAGCGCGGAAGGATTGGCCGGCTCCCACTTGATGTCGCTTTCGGGGTATGGAATCTCCCTTCTTTCCATGCCGTCGATCCGGACCATGAGTTCGTCCATTTCCGCAGGAGTGAAGACGTTGTCCACGGTGACGTAACCGTTCTCGTCAAAGAAGCTCTTGAGGCTCATCGATTCTCCTTCTCTGGATCTTCTTGCCGACTGAAGCACAACAATATAGACGCAGCTATCTTTCGGAGCAAAGCATAGCTGGAAGGTGGGATCTTCCGGTTACGGTGCTCTGATGGTCAGCCGGAACCCTTGCCGGCGGCCGTCAGTCCGTAAAGGCTCAAGAGGTCGATGAAGTCCTGACTTTGACGCAGTTTGTCGAAGGACTCATCCGCCGCCAGCCGCTCCTGGTCGGTGAATCCAGCCGACAACGCTTTCCCCAGGTACTTCAGGCATTGGGGCTCGTCCCCCATTTCGGCGAAGAGGCGGGCCAGATTGTAGTTCGTCTCCGAGTCCACTCCCATGGGGTCCGGATAGGTCAGGCGGGATACGCTCGATTTCTTGAAGACTTCCGGGTCCAGGAGGGCGGCCTGGAGGTAGGCTTCGCGGGACGCTTCGTAGCGGTTCCGCATCATTTCGGCATATCCCAGGTTGACGTAGTAGGACGGCCGCGCATCCAGATCGATGGCCTCCTGGAAGTAGGCGGCCGCCTGTTTGTATTTTCGATTCGAAAGGGAGACGATTCCCAACGTGTTGTGGCCGGAGGCGTATCCCGGGTGGAGCCGGACGGAGCGCTCGGCGGCTTTCCTTCCCTGCCAGTACCGCCCGGTCCGGCAATAGGCGATGGCCAACTTGTTGAAGATGGCCTCGTGATACGGATTCAGCGTCGTCGCCTCGACGTATTTCAGCACCGCCAGATGGTCCTTCCCTTCCTTCATCATCTCGTCCGCCTCTCCCATGAGACGGTAGGCCTCGATCACTTTCTCCTGTGGAACCGGCAACTTCTTGATCCGCGAAGAGCCGCAACCCAGGAGCAAACCGGTCAAGACGATGATGGCGGCGTCCCGGAATCGTAGGGACATTTTTCACTCGGGTCCGAAACTCCCCGATGCCTCGGGGCGCGAAATTCGCCGACGGGAACCGTATCCTTGTATGCTTCCGATTATATCTGGAAAGTTCGTTTTCGGGCGCCAGGTTCGACAACTTGGCGCTGCGTGATCAGGGAGGTCCCAAACATGACTCTTCGCATGATTTTGGCTGTTCTCATCGGTCTCGGCCTGTCTCTGCAGCCGAGCGCCGGCGCCGGCAAGGAAACGGTCCTTTTCCCGTTTGACGACTACAGCGTCCCGTTCAGCAAGGGTTTGGTGCTAGAACTGGTCCCGGGCAAGAAAAGCGCGGTCAATACGGGGCACGGAACCGATCCCCTGCACCCCAGCAAACCGGTCGTCCCTCCGGGCAAGCCGGGAGACCCGGACCACCCGCGGGTCTACTACTACGGCACCGTCCTGAAGATCGATGGGGAGTACCGCATGTGGTACTCCGGTTGGGACAAGGACCGGAAACGGCAGGTCCTCTATGCCGTCTCCCGGGACGGCGTCCGCTGGGACAAGCCGGACCTGGGACTCGTCGAGTACAACGGGAACCGGCGGAACAACCTGGTGCTGTCAAACGGCAAGGACCCCATGAAGGGGGTCTTCGTCCTGGTACTCCATGAGCCGGAAGACCCCGACCCCGGCCGGCGCTTCAAGATGGTCCGGGAGGAGCACCCGCGAGCCATCATGGCAGCGTACAGCCCGGACGGGCTGAGCTGGACCGATTCTCCCAACAACCCCATCATCAAGGGCAGCGGCATGGAGACGGGCGGCCTGATCCGGTTCAACGGCTTCTACTACCTGAACGGACAGGGGGGACCGATCCCCCACCCCGTCCCCAAGGCCCGGGGTCGAAAGATGGTCACTTACATCTCCCACGACTTCGACCACTGGAGCGAAGCGGCCCACCTCAGCTTCCGGAGGAATCCCCTCCCGCCGCGTCCCCTCGACAACTTCGAGATCCATCGCGGCGCACAGGTGCACATGGGGGCCAGCCTCTGGAACCGGGGCAACGTGATCATTGGTTTTTACGGCCAATACGACAACCAGACCAACGACCGGCGCTACTCCACCTGCGACCTGGGCCTGGTGGTGAGCCCCGACGCCATCCACTTCAAGGAGCCGATCCCCGACTTCAAGATCCTTCCCTCCTACGAGGAACCGGACGGCGCCGAACCGCGGCTGCTCCAGGGTCAGGGGTTCGAGAACATCGGCGACCGGACCCTCTTCTGGTACAGCATCTGGGTCGCGTTCAACCCGGAGAGTCCCTCGGGAGTCCGTCTGGCCACCTGGGGCCGGGACCGGCTGGGATATTTCGCCGCGGCGCCCCGGACGGAAGGCGCCCATTTCCTCTCCACGCCGATCGAATTGGATTCCCCGCAAGCGGAGATCTACGTCAACGCCTCCGGGCTGTCGGAGAAGAGCCAGCTCCGGGTCGAGGTCCTGGACCACCGGCTCCGGCCGTTGCCCGGTTATTCGGGAGACGCCTCGATTGCGCTGCAGGAACCGGGCCTGCGGCAACGGGTGACGTGGCGCGGCAAGGACCAACTGGCAGGCGTGGACGGGCCAATCCGCGTCCGCGTGAATTGGGAAGGAATTTACCCGGAAGACGCTCGCCTTTACGCCGTCTATGTGGTGGGGAGCGAATAGCGGACTTTGTTAATGTAGCCGAATAACTTTCGGTCGATCGCGCTCTTCAAAGTGACACCGGACAGCATCCCGCATCGCTGCGTGAAGCTCCGGAAGCGTGTCGGCTTCAGTAAAAATCGAAACACCCAAGGCACGCGCAGTGAATCCGCTCTCTGGGGCTTCCTCGACGACGAAGACAATCTCCCGCATGGCTGCTCAACGATGATACGGCAGCCGACAGATGTCTCGCCAGTAACGCTGCCCGGTTCGACAACATCGGATCTCACCACGGTGCATAGTCAATCACTCCATGCACGATCGCCCCGAACGAAGTCCTCTTCCGGAACCAAAAACTCTCCCGGGATGGTCGGAAGCCGACGATAACCGGCTCGGTGCTGCGCTTCCGATTCCGCTTCGTCGTAGCGGTCCAACGCGGCCCGCAAGGCCTCCCGGGTAAACGCGGATCGTGTTGTACCGAGTTGCTGAGCGCGTTTCTCAATCCGTCCCAGGAGTTTCGTGTCCATCGAAAGTTTTGTTGTCATCATAGATGTCATTTACCTGGTTCCTATAGTTGTTGCGGACGTGGACACTCGTCAGGATACAACGGTCGCGCTACAAGTTCGACGTCCAAACATTCTCTCCCGGTGGACCGCCACGACTCGACTTGCATGATCGTTTCAGGCATTGTGACCGGGGTTCATCGGCATTTTCCGATTGGCTCGCCAAAAAGACCGGGAAACGGAAGATGGCGGGCAAACCATAGTGCTGAATAGAGTTAGAATCTGACAGGAAGGTCGCCCATGCCCGGAATGATCGTCGCTCCCCAGCCCGTAGCCGTGGAAGAGGGGGCCAAGGTCCTGATGGCGGGCGGCAACGCCGTGGACGCCGCCGTCACCTGCGCCCTGGTGCAGTCGGTCGCGAGCCCCCACATGTGCGGGATCGGTGGCTACATCATTACGACCCTCCACCTCGCCGGCGATTCCGGCGGGAACGGACGGGTCCTGGATGCCCCCGCTCTGGCGGGGTCGAAGGTCTCTCCCGCCATGTGGGAGAAGGCGATCCTGGGACCCAACCCCGACGGCTGGGGCTTCTTCCTGAAGGACAAGGTCAACGACCTGGGTTACCAGTCGGTCTGCGTCCCCGGAGCGGTCAAGGGATTCGCCGCCATGCTGGAGCGCTGGGGAACCCTTTCCTGGAAGGCAGTCCTGGAGCCGGCGGCCAGAATCGCCCGGGAGGGGTTCCTGGTGGACAAATCCCTGGCCGACGGATGGAGGGCCAGGCCGGCCTACCCCGAAGCTTCCTGCCTGATGGACTACGTCCGGGGCAATGCCGAGGCGAGCCGGATCTATCTCAACGAGGAGGGACTTCCCCGCGAGGTCGGGGATCGGGTCGCCAACCCCGACTACGCCTCGACCCTCGAGCACTTGGCCGAAGCCGGACCCGAAGATTTCTATCGCGGGGAATTGGCGGAGACCATATGCGCCGACCTCGCGGCCAACGGCAGCTACGTGACCGCCGGCGATCTGGCGGACTACCGGCTCCGGGATCCGGAACCCGTGGTGGGAAGCTATCGGGGATATCGGGTCGTCAGTTCCCAATCTCCCCACGGAGGACCGACTCTGGCGGCCATTCTGAACATCCTGGAAGGCTGGGACCTTTCCAGCCTGCGGCACAACTCCCCGGCCTATATCGAGCGCGTCGCCATGGCCATGAAGGCCGCCTTCGCCGACCGGAGCCTGCATCTGGCCGATCCGGATTTCGTGGACGTTCCCCTGGACTGGATGACCTCCAAGGAACGCGCCACCCACTGGCGCCGCACCATCGAGGAGGGCGGCGCCATCACCGTGGAGCCCATGGCACCGGAACCGCCCGACACGACCCAGGTCAGCGTGGTGGACTCCGAGGGAAACTGCGTCTCTCTGACCCATTCCCTGGGGATGTCGTCCGGAGTGATCACGCCGGGACTGGGCTTCATGTACAACAACTCCATGATCAACTTTCACCCCCTGGCCGGGCATCCCAACTCCATCGCGCCGGGCAAGGGGCGAACCACGGGAATGACGCCGACCCTGGTCTACAAGGGGGATCGTCCGGTGGTGGTGATCGGCGCTCCCGGCGCGACTCGAATCATCACTTCCGTCCTCCAGGTCCTGGTCAACATCCTGGATTTCGAGATGAGCGCCAGCGACGCCGTGCTGGCTCCCCGCTTCGACTGCCAGGGAGACCTGATCCGCTGCCAGGCCCGGATCCCCGAATTCGTCTGCGCCCAGGTCCGCCGGAACCATCCCATCGAGCGGCTGCCCCTGAGTCACGGCGGGATGGGACTGGTTCATGCCATCGTCATCGATCCCGAGACCGGACAGCTCTCGGGAGGCGCCGACACCGGCAGCGGCGGGATGGCTCTGCTAACCTGACGCCGGGAGGGATTGCCCCATGAGCGAGAACCTGATCGCCCTCCAGAACAAGTTTCTGGGCCATGGACAGACCGTCTACGACGAGCTTTCGAAGCTTCACGAGCGGCAGGGCTACATCGGCGATCGGGACATCGACCGTCTGGCGCGGCAGCACCATCTCCCTCCGCAGCAGATCCGCGCCACGGCCAAGTTCTACGAGGAGCTCACCCACGACCGGCCGGCCGAACGCGTCGTCAAGGTCTGCAACGGCGAGGCTTGCCGCGTCGCCGGCTTCGTTTCCTGCGAGGAAAAGCTTCTTGAAGCCTGCGGCCTCGACGCTCCCGGGGGCGTCGGCGCCAACGGGGTGCGGGTGGAGCACGTCACCTGTCTCGGCTATTGCGGCTTGGGACCCAACGTCATGCTGGACAATGAGCCGGTCAGCATGGCCGGCGAAGGAGCGCTCGAATCGGTGCTGGAGTACGCCCGGTCCGGCGCTTCGCATGGACTGAACGAACCCAACAACCCGATCCACATGCCGCGTGACGGGGAACCGTGCATCCTGCTCAGGCGGTTCGACCGCGACGTCGCGTCTCTCCGGGGCGCCCGCGAGGCTGGAGCCTACGGTTCCCTGGAGAAGGCTCTGGCGTCCATGAGTCCCCAACAGGTGATCGACGAGATCAAGGCCAGCCAGCTTCGCGGACGCGGGGGAGCCGGTTTTCCGTCGGGCATCAAGTTGGAAACGGTGTCACGGTCCGCTTCGGCCGACGGCCGCAAGTTCGTGGTGGTCAATTGCGACGAAGGGGACGCGGGCTCCTATATCGACAAGGAACTGATGGAGCGCGATCCCCACACCCAGTTGGAAGGCGCGCTGCTGGCCGCGTACTCGTGCGGCGCCCAGGAGGTCATCCTCTACATCCGCTTCGAGTACCCCCGCCTGCTTCGAGTCATGCGCCAGGCGATCGCCGAGGCCGAAGGAGCCGGCCTCGTGGGATCAAACCTATTGGGAAGCGATTTCTCGTGCCAGGTGCGGATCGTCAAGGGTCAGGGGGCCTATATCTGCGGCGAGGAGACCTCGCTGCTCCGGTCCATCGAAGGGGTCCCGGCCATCGTCAGCTTCAAACCCCCATTCCCGGCCGAGAAGGGGCTCTACGGCTGCCCCACTGCAGTGAACAACGTCGAGACGCTGCACAACCTCCCCTGGATCATCGAACACGGCGGGGAGGCCTATGCCGCTTTCGGACATGGGAAATCCCGGGGGACCAAGCTGGTGAGCCTCAACACCCGGGTCCGGCGTCCGGGGCTCTACGAGATCGAGTTGGGCGTCACCCTGCGGGACCTGATCTTCCGCCGGGCTGGAGGATTGGCGCCCGGAGAGGTCTTCAAGGCGGTCCAGGTGGGAGGACCCTTGGGAGGCATCCTGCCCGAGAGCAAGCTGGACACCCCCCTGGCGTTCGAGACCATGGCCGAAGCCGGCGGCATCCTGGGGCATGCCGGGGTGGTGGTCTATTCCCAAAGGGACGACCTGGTGGAGATCGGCCGCGCCCTGATGGCCTTCTGCGCCGTGGAAAGCTGCGGGAAGTGCTTCCCCTGCCGCATCGGCGCCGTGCGGGGCACCGAAATGTTCGACCAGTTCCTGGACCCCGACGGCTCCGGCGTGACCGACGACAAACTGCGGTTGCTCTCGGAATTGTGCGAGACCATGAAATACGGCAGCCTCTGCGCTTTGGGCGGAATGATCCCCATTCCCATCGAGAATTTGATGGAGTTCTTTCCCGATGAGATCGATCGGCACCGCAGATGAACGAGGAAATAGTCCGGTTCCGGGTCGGCTATGAAGAGGGGGACAGGAATGTCCCCCCTCCCGGAGTTCTTTCCGGAAGAAATCGACAAGTACCGGAGCGCGTAGAAGATTCCCGCTAAAACGTAGTAAACTGGTGGGTACGGTATAGGAACTCGCTTATGAGCCAACAGAACGGGCACGGCTCCCGGAATGGGCACGTATCCGCGACCATCGATGGGCAGTCCGTCATGGTCCCGCGCGGAGCGACCATCCTGGAGGCCATGAAGCCCATTGGGAGCACCGTTCCCACGCTCTGCTACTCCGATCGCATGGAGCCGTTCGGCGCCTGCCGGACCTGCCTGGTGGAACAGGATGGAGGGAAACCGGTCGCGTCGTGTCACACGCAGGTTCGGGAAGGCGGCGTCTACACCACCCGGTCGCCCCTGCTCACCCGTCTGCGTCGCAACATCACCGAGCTGATCGTCTCGGACCATCCGCTGGAATGCCTGGACTGCACCGCCAACGGGCGTTGCGAGCTCCAGTCCCTGGCTCAGGACGTGGGTCTGCGCACTCCTCGCTACGAGAACCCGCGCACGCACACACCCCCCATGGACAACACCCATCCCTTCATCAAGCTGGAGATGGACAAGTGCATCGGCTGCGCCCGGTGCGTGCGGGCCTGCGACGAGATCCAGGGTTCCTTCATCCTGGGAATGTCCGGCCGCGGGTACGACGTCCAGGTCATCGCGGGGAACGACACCGGGTTCGAGGAGGCCGACTGCGTCAGTTGCGGCCAGTGTGTGTTCGAGTGTCCCGTGGCCGCACTGGAGGAGACCCAGACCCGGGCCCACGGCCTGCCTGACGAGACCGTCACCACCACCTGCAGCTACTGCGGGGTCGGCTGTTCGCTGAACGTGAACATGAAGGACGGCGAGATCGTCAACATCGAGCCGAATCCCGAGGGGAGCGCGAATCTGGGCCACACCTGCGTCAAGGGGCGGTTCGCCCATCAGTTCGGGAAGAGCAAGGACCGGCTGCGGGTTCCCCTGATCAAGGACGGCGAAGGCAACTTCCGCGAGGCCTCCTGGGACGAGGCCTTCGACCTGATCGCCAGCAATCTGCTGGAGGTCCGGGAACGGTACGGCCCGGAAGGGTTCGCCTTCATCAGTTCCTCCCGCTGCACCAACGAAGAGAATTTCCTGACCCAGAAGTTCACCCGCACCATCATGCGGACCAACTCCGTGGACAACTGCTCACGAGTCTGCCACTCCCCCTCCGCCTTCGCTCTGGGCGCCGCGTTGGGGACGGGGGCCGGGACCAACAGCTTCCAGGATGTGGAGAAGTCGAAGCTGCTCATGATCGTGGGCGCCAACCCCACCGAGGCCCATCCGGTCTTCGGGGCCCGGATGAAACAGGCCGTCCTCAAGGGTTGCCAGCTCATCGTCCTGGACCCCCGGAACACGGAACTGGCGAGATGGTCCGACCTGCACTTGCCGTTGAAGCCCGGCTCCAACGTGGCCGTGATCAACGCCATGCAGCACGTCCTGCTCACGGAAGGGCTCATCGACCAGGACTTCATCGACCGGTACAGCGAAGGATTCGACGAACTCCGGGCCGAGTTGGCATCCTGCACGCCCGAGTGGGCCGGCGAGATCAGCGGGGTGGAGCCCGGCCTGATTCGCAAGGCGGCCCGGATGTATGCGGCCAGCGGCGCCAGCCAGATCCTGTGGGGTCTGGGAGTGACCGAGGCCGGACACGGCTCCAACGCCGTCTTCGGCATGATCAACATGGCGGTCATGACCGGAAACATCGGGCGGCCGGGCACAGGAACCTGTCCCATCCGGGGACAGAACAACGTGCAGGGCGCATCCGACATGGGCGCGCTGCCCAACGTCTTCAGCGACTACCGCCAGACCACCGATCCCCAGGCGCGGGCCGAGCACGAGGCGGTCTGGGGTTGTTCCATGCCGGACAACGCCGGTTTGCGCATCCCCGACATGTTCGACGCGGCCCACGAAGGCACTCTCAAGGCCATGTACGTGCTGGCCGAAGACATCGCCCAGTCGGACCCGGACACGGCCCATGTGGTGGGAGCCCTGGAGAAGCTGGACTTCCTGGTGGTGCAGGACATCTTCATGTGCGAGACGGCCAAGTACGCCGACGTGGTGCTGCCCGGCTCCACGTTCCTGGAAAAGGACGGCACCTTCACCAACTCCGACCGCCGGATCCAGTGCGTGCGCAAAGTGGCGCCGCCGCCCGGCAGCCTCCTGGCCGACGGCGACGTGGTCAACACGGTGGCCCGCCGCATGGGGTTCGACCTGGGTTTCGACGACGGACCGGGGACCTCCATCGACCCCAGCCGGATCATGGACGAGATCGCCCGGCTCACTCCCAAGTGGGGCGGCGTCCGCTACGACCGGCTGGAGAAGGAGGGCTTCCTCCAGTGGCCCTGCTGGGACGAGAACCATCCGGGAACGGAGATCGTCCATGAGGGAGGGGACTTCCTGCGCGGCAAGGCGCAGTTGACGGTCACACCCTGGCAGGAACCGGGAGAGCTGCCCGACGACGAGTTCCCCTTCTATCTCACCACCGGCCGCATGCTCTTCCACTACAACGTGGGCACCCAGACCCGCCGTACCGCCGTGAGCAAGCTGGACAAGGCCCGGGAAGAGACAGTGCGGATCCATCCCCGCGACGCCCGGACCCTGGGCATCGAGGAAGGGGAATTGGTGGACGTGATCTCCCGCCGGGGACGGGTCCGGGTCAAGGCCGAGATCACCAAGGCCAGCAACGTGGGCACCGTCTTCATGACCTTCCACTATCCCGAGACCCGCACCAACATCCTGGTGGGAGACGCCAAGGACGAATTCACCGGTTGTCCCGAGTACAAGGTGAGCGCGGTTCGGCTGGAGAAGGTCGCTACCGGGATCGAAGAGAGCTTCGCCCTGCCCGACGTGACCATCGAAGGCGAGCCGGTGCCGATGGATCACCGGGAGCCGGCCCTGGCCAAGGCATAGGGGCGGCGGTTTCCTAACCGCCGATCTTCAGGGGGGCGGCGGTTTCCCAACCGCCGATGTTCAGGAGCCGCGGCAGGAAAGTCGCCGCTCCGCTCCCGTCCTTTTTCCAACGGCATTTCGCCGGGCATGGGCCGGTGGGGAAGCTCCTAATCTCCGACCCCGAAATACTCCATCTGCCGGCGGATCTGACCCCAGGTTTCGTCATCCACCTCGATGCCTTCCGCCTCCCGCCTCCGGGCGCTCCGGAATTCGGGCTCGCCGGGAAGCAGGATCCCCTGGAACCCGGGAGCCAGGCGGCTGGTCCGAACGTGGGCGATCATGGCGTCCAGTTCGTCGTAGTAGGTCTCCAGGCCGGTGAAGTGCTCGATGTGGTAGACGGTCAGGAGCACTCCGTTGCTGACGAACGGGGGGGCGCCGGCCGCGCAGCCCTCCCCGCCCACGGCTCCTCCCATGACTTCCACCATCATGGATAGGCCGTAGCCCTTGTGAGCCACCACCCCACCCAGAGGCAGGAGCGCCCCGGGCGGATCGGATTTGACCTGCCTCGGATCGGTGGTGGAACGGCCCTGGGCGTCTACGGCCCAACCCTCGGGGATGGACTCGCCGCGGTTGATGGCCACGCGGACCTTCCCTTCGGCCACCACCGAGGTGGTCATGTCCAACAGCAGCGGTTCGTGGCCGCGGCGGGGTGCAGCGAAGGCCATCGGATTGGTGGACAGCCGCCCTTCCCGGCCCCCGAAGGGAATCACCTGAGCCCCCAGGTGGCCGGCGTTGGCGAAGAGCTGGGCCATGAAGCCGGCCCGGGCGGCCATCAACGGATAGGCGCCCACCCGGCCGATGTGGCAGGTGTTGCGCAGCGTGACCGTCGCCATGCCATGGTCACGAGCCTTGTCCATGGCGATGCGAGTCGCGAAGGCGGCGCCCACCTGTCCCAGGGCGCCTCCTCCGTCCACCACCGCCGAGCAGGGGCGCTCCCGGACCACCTTGGGACGGGCGGCGGGATTGAAGCGGCCGTCGCGAATCCCTTGGGCGTACTCGTAGAAGCGGATGGCTCCATGGGAATCGTGGCCGAAGAGGCTCGACTCCACCAGGTGGTCCACCACGGCCCGGGCATCCTCCGAACGGCAACCCGCGGCCTGGAAGAGCCGATAGCCGAGTTCCCTCAGAGCCTGTGGGGAAAATCTGGGCAAAGGGGCATTCCTTTCCTGAGACAAGTGCTAGCCGGCCGGCGGAACGGGCAAGCCGAAGCTTTCCAGATCCGCGCCGATGAGGGACCAGGTCTTGTCGTCGAGGTCGATTCCATCCGCTTCTCTTCGGCTGGCCGACCGGAGCTCTGGCTCCCCCGGAAGCAGGATCTCCTTGAAGCCGGGCGCGGGAGGACTCGACCGGACGTACCGGATCAGCGCCTCCACCTCCCGGTAGTAGTCCTCCGGGTCGATGAAGTGATCGATCCGGTGGACCGCCAGGAGCATGCCGTTGCTGACCATCTCGGACTCTCCGACACAACAGCCCTGGCCGCTCAAGGTCCCGGCCAGAAGCTCCACCATGAGGCTCATGCCGTAGCCCTTGTGAGAGGCGATTCCTCCCAGGGGCAGGATGGCGCCTTTCGGCGTGGCGCGAAAACTGTCGGGATCGGTGGTCGGGCGCCCATCGTGATCGATGAGCCATCCTTCCGGCACCTTTTTACCGGCGTAGGAAGCGACCCGCACCTTGCCCTCGGCGGCCACCGACGTGGTCATGTCCAGGAAGATGGGCTCCGCGTCCCGCCGGGGCGCCGCGAAGGCCAGAGGATCGGTGGTGAGACGCGCGTCGATGCCGCCGAAGGGAGCGATCTGATTCCCGAAGCGGCCCCCGTTGACAAAGGCCTGGCCGATCATTCCGGCCCGTCCCACCATCAGCGGGTAGGCCCCGACCCGGCCCACGTGGCTCGTGTTCCGCAGCGCCACCGCGGCCACTCCATGGCGGGAAGCCTTGTCCATGGCCAGGCGGGTGGCGAAGGCGGCGCCCACCTGACCCAGCGCGCCGGCGGCGTCCACCACCGCGCAGGAGGGATGGTCCCGCACCACCCTGGGTTGGGCCTTGGCCTGGAAACGCCCCGTCCGGATGGCGTCCATGTATTCGGGGTAGCGGATGACCCCGTGGGAGTCGTGGCCGAAGAGGTTCGACTCCACCAGGTGATGGGTCACGACCCGGGCGTCTTCGGGATCGCATCCGGCGGCCTCGAACAACTGGTGGCCGATCCGGCGCAAGGTTTCGGCTTGGACTAGGGGCACGGCGGTACTTTCTCCAGCGGCGGATTGTAAAGGATGGGGTCCCTGCTGTCAGCCGCGGATCCGGCGAGTATCGGCGGGGAGATTGCCAGGCGCGGCTTCCCGTTGGCAAAATGGAGGCCGCCAACGTCGTGGAGGCGTTCGCGGATCGGAGCAATGATCCTTGAACCGCCGGATGTCGGGCGGGCGGGAACTGCGGGTCCAATGGACACTTCGTTCACCAACAGCCGGGAAAGCCTGGAGCGGGCGAACCGCGTCCCGGAGAGCCATTGGACCGGTCTGACCCGGGCGCGGCAGTTTCGTTCCCTCGAGTTGGAGGGTTTCGTCGTGATTCCGAATCTGCTGGACGAGGAACTCATGGAGAAGATCCGCGAGGAGACCTCCAAGCTTCCCACCACATCGGTCGACTACAGCGAGCACCAGCGATACATTTCCGATGTGCAGTGGACCGGCTCGCCCCATGCCGTCTCGGTGATTTCCCTGCCGGCCACGGTGGAGTTCCTGGAAGAACTCTTGGGCGACGAGCTGATCTGCACTTCCTGCTCGTACGTCGAGTCCGGGCCGGGCCACCCGGGAATCGCCATTCACACCGACGCCCAGCCCTACGGGTCCCAGATCTTCGGAGTCCAGTCCAGCTCCCCCTGCCTGGTCCGCGTCCTCTACTACCTGGACGACCTGACTCCGGAGCGTTCCCCCTTCAAGGTGATTCCGCGCTCCCACCTGTCGCTGCACAGCGACGCCAACCCGTACACCAAATACCTCTCCCACGACGATGAGTTGATGGTGACCTGCCGCTCCGGCTCGGCGGTGATCATCAACCAGAAAGTGTTTCACGGCAATTTCCCCAACTACAGCGACCGGGTCCGCCGCATGCTGGCCATTGCCTACCGGCCCGCTTGGGCGGGTCCCATAGGCGACGTTCCGGAGCGGGATCCGGAGAAGGTGGCCGGCCTTCCTCCAACCGTCCGAAAATACTTCAGGAGCCTCAACACGAGGAAAATCAGGTTCGATCTGCCGAACCGTCCGGACAACATGGCGAGGCATGCCGCGGGCATTTCGACCGACCGCTGGAGCTGATCCGAGTCAGGACTCGTAGAGCAATGGACACCTCTTTCACCAACAGCCGGGAAAGCCTGGAGCGGGCGAAACGCGTCCGGGAGAGCCATTGGACCGGTCTGACCCGGGCCGGGCAGTTTCGTTCCATCGAGCTGGAGGGTTTCGTCGTCATTCCTGATCTGCTGAGCAAGGAACTGGTGGAGGAGATCCGCGAGGAGACTTCCAGGCTCCCCACGACGGCGGTCGACTACAGCGAGCATCAACGGTACTTTCCCGATGTGCAGTGGACCGACTCACCACACGCCACCTCGGTCGTCGCGCTGCCGGCCGCGGTCGAACTCCTGGAAGAGCTCTTGGGCGACGAACTGATCTGCACCTCGTGCACTTACGCCGAATCCAGGCCGGGCCACCCGGGAATCTCCATTCACACCGATGCCCAGCCCTACGGGAACCAGTCGTCCGGAGTCCTGACCAGTTCGCCCTGCCTGGTCCGCGTCCTCTACTACCTGGACGACCTGACTCCGGAGTGCTCCCCCTTCAAGGTGATTCCGCGCTCCCACGTGTCGCTGCACAGCGACGCCAACCCCTACAACCGCTACCTTTCCCACGGCCATGAGCTGATGGTGACCTGCCGCGCCGGCTCGGCGGTGATCATCAACCAGAAGGTGTTTCACGGCAATTTCCCCAACCACAGCGACCGGATCCGCCGCATGCTGGCCATCGCCTACCGGCCCGCTTGGGCGGGTCCCATCGACGTGGTTCCCGAACGCGACCCGGACAAGGTGTCCGGCCTCCCCGCGGCCGTCCGCAAATACTTCAGGAGCCTCAACACCAGGAAGATCAGGTTCGATTTTCCGAACCGTCCGGACAACATGGCCAGAGCTGCCCCGGGCATTTCGCCCCGGCGCTGGGGGGCCGACCAGGGCTTTGGGCGCGGGACGCCGCGGTTTTTCGCGTGAAATGTACCGGACTTGCCCCGACAGCTATAGAATCAGGCCGGGAAGAACGAAGAGAGGATAGTTAGAGAAATGGACACTTCATTCACCAACAGTCGAGACAGTCTGGAGCGGGCGAACCGGATCCCGGAAAGCCATTGGTACGGGTTGACCCGGGCCGAACAGTTTCGGTCCATCGAGTTGGAGGGTTTCGTCGTCATTCCGGATCTGCTGAGCAAGGAACTGATGGAGGAGATCCGGGAGGAAACCTCCAGGGTGCCCACCACGGCAGTCGATTACAGCCCCCATCAGCGGGGTTGCCCCGATCTCCAGTGGACCGACTCGCCCCGGGCCACCTCGGTGATCGGCCTGCCGGCCACGGTGGAGTTCGTCAGAGAGCTCTTCGGAGACGAGTTGATCTGCACCTCCTGCCAATATGCCGAGTCCAGGCCCGGCCACCCGGGAATCGCCATTCATACCGATTCCCAGCCCTACGGCTCCAAGATATTCGGGGTCCAGGCCAGCTCGCCGTGCCTGGTCCGCGTCCTCTACTACCTGGACGACCTGACCCCGGAGTGTTCCCCATTCAAGGTGATCCCACGCTCTCATTTGTCGCTGCATCGCGACGCCAACCCCTACAACCGCTACCTGTCCCACAGTGCCGAGGTGATGGTGACCTGCCGCGCCGGCTCGGCGGTGATCATCAACCAGAAAGTGTTTCACGCCAACTTTCCCAACTACAGCGACCGGGTTCGCCGCATGCTGGCCATCGCCTACCGCCCCACTTGGGCGGGGCCCATCGACGACGTTCCGGAGCGCGATCCGGAAAAGGTGGCCGGTCTCCCTCCGGCCGTCCGCAAGTATTTCGGGAGCCTCAACACGCGGAACATCGAATTCGATCTGCCGAACCGCCCGGACAACATGGCGAGGGAGGCCACTGGCATCTCGCCCGAACGTTGGGGTTGATTCGGGATCACCGGGGGAGTGCCGCCGGCCTTCTCCACCCGGACGAACAAGGGATATTCCCCAGACAAAAAGGACCTGGACCATGAAGAACGAAGGAAAGATCGCCGTCGTCACGGGCGCCGGATCGGGAATCGGCCGGCACTCCACCTGGGCTCTGCTACGTATCGGATACAGTGTGGTTCTGGCGGGAAGGCGGCTCGACGCCTTGGAAGAAACGGCCCGCCTGGCGGAAACCGGCGGCTCGCGAACCCTGGCGGTCTCCACCGACGTCGGCGACCCGGAAGCGGTCTCGAACCTCTTTTCGCGAACCCGGGAAACTTTCGGCCGGCTCGATCTCCTCTTCAACAACGCCGGAATCCCGGCTCCCGCGGTTCTGCTGGAGGATCTGACCTACCAACAGTGGCAGGCCGTGGTCGATGTCAACCTGACCGGCTCCTTCCTCTGCACCCGGGAAGCATTCCGCATGATGAAGAGCCAGGACCCCATGGGCGGGCGGATTATCAACAACGGGTCGGTCTCGGCCCAGGTGCCCCGCGTCAATTCGGCGCCCTACACCTCCACCAAGCACGCCATCACCGGCCTGACCCGGTCCACTTCCCTGGACGGCCGAAAATACAACATCGCCTGCGGCCAGATCGACATCGGGAACGCGCTGACGAAAATGACCCGCAGGGCGGAGAAGGGACTCCCGCAGGCGCACGGGACGGTCATGGTCGAGCCCTACATGGATGTGGAGGACATCGCCAACGCGGTGGTCTACATGGCCGACCTGCCGCTGGAGGCCAACGTCCAGTTCATGACCGTGATGGCGACCAAGATGCCCCTCGTCGGCCGCGGCTGACGCGCTCGGCGGACCCTGGCCGGCAGACGCCGTCAAATGTCCGCGTCGACGCCTTGGCCGGTTTCGGCGATCACCAGATCGACCACCGAACGCAAGGCTTCCATCTTGGTGGCCCCCTCCAGACGAGCCAGGCGGTAGTGGTCGAGTTGCCGGTCGGCGCCGCTGCCTTCACGGATGATGGAGGACACGCGGCTCAACTCCTCCCGGCAGCCGAGGGCGCCGGCGTCGCCGTCCAGTTCCTCCAGCAGGCCCAGGGCGTAGTCATTGATGTCCATGCGTCCGCCATGGCGGGTGTCCCCGAGAAACGCGAAGGCTCCGTAGCGCTGCGCCAGCCAGCGATTCTCGGCAATGATCTCGGTGCGCGGCTCCGGAGGCAGGGCGCCGGCTCGATGCTGCCGCAGCAGCCACCGGATCAACGACGCGTAGAGCGCCGCGATGCCGACCGCATCGTCGATGAGCGGACAGACGTCGCAGATGCGCATCTCCACCGTGGGATGGAGGTCGGCGGGCCGGATGTCCCACCACAGCTCATTGGCGCCCTCGATGAAATGCAGGCGCTTGTAGTCCTCCACGAGCTGATCGTATTCCTCCCGGGAATACAGGGGGCCGGGCAGGCTGGTGCGTGGGAGCACGCCGAACAGACTGAGCCGATACGACTTCAATCCGGTGAGATTTCCCGCGTTGAACGGGGACGACGTGGACAGCGCATGGAGCAGGGGCAGGTACTGGCGAATTGCGGTCATGACGCAGATCCGCTCCTCCGGATCGCCGAAGCCGGCGTGAATGTGCATGCCGCCGATGAGCAGCCGCCGCACGGCCTCCTGGAAGGTGACCTCGAATCGCTCGTACCTTTTCTTGGGCGTGGGCATCTGAGCCGTCCACGACGCGAAGGGGTGGGTGGACGCGGCCAGCACCGCCGCGCCGTGCTGCGACGCCGCCTCGATCACCAGGCGCCGGGTCTCCACCAACGCCTCACGGACTTCTGCGACGGAAGCGCAGACCCGGGTGTTGGTCTCGATCTGGGAGCGGAGGAACTCGGTCACCACCTTGTGCGGCCCTCGATTCCGCTCGCAGGCGTCGTAGATGGCCGGATCGGGATCGGCAACCAGGTCTCGGGTCTCGGGGTCGACGAGAAAAAATTCCTCCTCGATCCCGAGCGTGATTTCCAGGTCCTTGCTCACCCGGTTCATCCTGGGACCCTGGCGACCGGAAGAGGGGTCCCGAACGTCGGGGTCGTCCAGTAGATTTCTCTCGAATTCAGCATGTGTCTCACCGGTTCCGGAACTGGAGTGGTTCCGGCGGGCCGAGTCACCGGCAGGTTGCGAGGCGGGCAAATCGTCGATCCGGCGATTTCCGACCCCCAACGTCCATTGAGGTCATCGACCAGCGGCATCTGCTCCAGCACGAAGAAAAGAATGGTAACACAGCACGCACCGGGCCGAACCTCGCCACCACCAGGAACTCTCCGACGGAAACCGGCGATTCCGGGCGTCCGGCTCTGCGCTCTGCTGGCGGCCGTTGTCGCCCTCAGTGGGTGCGGCGGGCGCAAGAAAATCAAGCTCCCGCCGCCCGTGGAAGCCAAGAGAGGGTGGTCCGAGGTCGGCATCGCCAGTTGGTACGGGCATCCCTACCACGGGCGCCAGACCAGCAACGGCGAGACCTACGACATGAACAAGATGACCGCCGCCCATACGCGGCTGCCGTTCGGCACCTGGGTCAACGTCCGGAATCTCCGGAACGGAAGGTCCACACAGGTCCGGATCAACGACCGGGGGCCGTTTACCGCCCGGTACATCATCGATCTTTCCAGAGCCGCCGCGTCGGAGATCCAGATGATCGGAGCGGGCACGGTTCGAGTCCGCCTCACCGTCATCGACGGTCCCGGTGGAAAGCGAAAACGCCCGAAACGGAGTAGCCGCACCGCCGAGTCGAGACCCGCACCGGCGAGGGGTGCGTACGAAATTCAGATCGGAGTCTTCAAGATTGAAGCGAACGCGAAGACTCTGGCCTGGGCCGCCAAGCAGAAGGGGCACCGCGTCGAGGTGAGGCCGTTTCGGCGCGGGAGTTCGAAACTCTACCGGGTCGTCGTTGCGGGCGGAACGAAAGAGGCGGCGAACAAGCGCCTGAGAAAACTCAAGGGACAAGGCTTCAAGGGTTTCGTGAGGCTGGTCCGCCGCTAGCCCGCTTGCGGGTTTCGGTTGCCTCGGGCAGCGCGAAGGCCACGTAGGCATCTCCGGCTGGGGTGCCCATTTTTCCTCCACCGGCGGCAATGACCACGTACTGCCGGCCCCGAATCGCGTAGGTGGCGGGAGTGGCGTAGCCCCCTGCCGGAAGCCGGGTCTCCCAGACGATCCCTCCACTATCGGTGTCGAACGCCCGGAACCGCTCGTCGGCGGTGGCTCCGATGAAGAGCAGGCCGCCGGCGGTGACCACGGGACCGCCGAAATTCTCGGTTCCAGTGGGTGGAATCCCACGCTCCATCAGTTCGTCGTACAGGCCCAGCGTCACCTGCCAGGCAATGGTCCCCGCGTTGAGATCGATGGCCGTCAACTGGCCCCACGGAGGCTTGATGGCCGGGTATCCGTCGGGATCCAGGAAATGATTGTATCCGGAGAAAGTGTAGGGAACCTCGCCTTCCGTAACGGCCCAGGGCGGGACGTTGTCGGCATCGGCGCCGGCGAGAAAATCGACCACCGCATCCAGCTCCGAGTCATTGAGCTGGGGCATGGCGTCCATCCGGCCGATTCCCAGCCGTATCAGGTCCCGGGTCTCCTTTCGCGGATAGACCTGCTCCAAGGGGAGGGGTGGACTGTTGCCGCGCGGACTCCCTTGCCGGCGGTCCCCATGGCAGCCGGCGCAGTGGACCTGGTAGACGCGGGATCCAACCGACGGCTCCGGAAGCTGGCGATCCTTGGTCGGGATCATGGTCAGAATCCACGGGATCTCGCTGGAGTTGACGTACAACCGGCCGCTGGAGGCGTCGAAGGCCGCGCCGCCCCATTCGGCGCCGCCGTTGAACCCGGGAAAGACCAGCGTCCCCTGCGTGCTGGGGGGCTCGAAGATGTGGCCCGTCCGCACCTGGCGATAGCGTTCCAGCACGGCCTGGCGGGCGCGGGGGGAGAGGTCCGTGACATCCGCCTCGGTGAAGGACAGGCGGGAGAAAGGGGGCGGCTTGAGGGGAAACGGCTGCGTGGGCCACGCCTGCTCCCCTTCCAGATCCGACGCGGGAACCGGCCTCTCTTCCACCGGATACAGAGGTTCGCCGGTGTCCCGGTCCAAAACGAAGACGACTCCCAACTTGGTGACCTGGGCGACGGCATCGATCCTCTTGCCCTCCCGCTCCAATGTGACCAGGTTGGGAGGAGCGGGCAGGTCCCGGTCCCAGAGATCGTGGTGCAGGGTCTGGTAGTGCCACCGGAGCTTGCCCGTAACGGCGTCGATGGCCAGGACGCAGTCGCCGTAGAGGTTCTTCCCCTTCCGGTCGCCGCCCCAGAAGTCGAAGGAGGGCGATCCGGTGGAGGCGAAGACGATTCCGCGCTTCTCGTCGACCGTCATCCCCGCCCAGGAGTTGGCGCCGCCGGCGTAGGTCCAGGCGTCCGGCGGCCAGGTCTCGTATCCCTCCTGGCCCGGCCTGGGAATCGTGTGGAAGGTCCACCGGATCCGGCCGGTGCGGGCGTCGAAGGCACGGATGTGACCGGGCGCCGCGGCTCCGGGACCCTCCCCCACCCGGCTGCCGACAATGAGGAGGTCCCGGAACAGGGCCGGCGGCGAGGTGGAGACGACCCAGAACTTTTCCGGGTCTTCCAGGCCCAAGCCGAACCTCAGGTCGATTCGGCCATTGTCCCCAAAGGTGGGGACCGGGAGCCCGGTTGCGGCGTCCAGGGCGAAGAGGAGATTTCCGGCGGTATAGAAGATCCTCGCCTCGGACCCGCGTTCCCAGTGGACGAGGCCCCGATTCACGCCCAGCGTGCTGAGCCCCGCCTCCTCGACCGGATCGTACACCCAGATCTCCCGGCCCGTCGCCGCATCCAGGCAGAAGGCCTTCAACTGCGGCGAGGTGGCGAACAGGCGGCCCCCGACGACGAGGGGATTGCATTGGATCTGGCTGAACTCGGACTTGTCCCCGGTGTTGTAGGTCCAGGCGACACGGAGCCGGTGCACGTTGTTCCGGTTGATCTGATCCAACGGGGAAAAGTGGGAGGCCGCGGCGTCCCCCAGGTAGACCGGCCAGTCGGACGGGTCCGCCTCGCTCGACGGCCCGCAGCCGGCCTGCGGCAGCAAACAGGCCACCAGGACCGGAAGAACGGGGGATATTCTCATTGCAAACAGACTCCGGGTACCGTGGTCTTCACGCCCAGTTTACTACCGACTGCGGCCGCAAAACTCATTCCGTAGTCCCGGGGCGCACAAAAATGAGAGAATTCACCCCGGTTCTCATGAGATTGCTTCATATTGGGCCCCGCATCGCCGCGGCGGCTCTGCTGCTGGTTCCGATCCTGGGTTGCTCTCCGGCGGCTTCGTCGCCGGGATTGGAACAACCTGCCGAAAAAGACACGGTTTGCGGCGCTGGGGAGATCGAAGATCTCAGGCACAAGGCCCGGTGGCGCAAGCGGCGCCTCATCTTCAACAACGACGGAGACGATGCTCTCTTCTTTCCCTCGGACCTGCCGGCCACGCCGCAAAATCTACTGGAGCGGCGCACCATCCCCGTCATGGGAACCCAGGTCGACTCCATCTTCTACTGCACCACCCAGAGCATCGGCGCCTACACCCATCGCAGTGAAGTCGCCGAGCTCCTGGTTCGGGATCTCCCGAGAGAGGGATTTCGGAACCCGGTCGGCGAATTCGCCGAACAGGGGACGGACCCGTTGGAGATCGTGACGGAATACTGCAGGAAAGAGGGAGTCGAGATCTTCGCCACCCTGCGCATGAACGACGTGCACGACAGCAGCGACCGGTTTTCGGTCCTGGGTTCCAAGTTCAAGCGGAAACACTCTCGCACTCTTTTCGGTTCCTCCCGGAAGCCGCCGCCCTACGGCTACTGGTCCGGCGCCGATTTCAGTTGGAAGCCGATCCGGAACATGACCTTCCAGGTGTTGGAGGAGATGGCCTCCAACTACGACCTGGACGGCCTGGAACTCGATTTTTGGCGCCATCCTCCCTATTTCAAGACCTACGCCTGGGGAGAACCGGTCACGCCGGCAGAAACGGATTCCATGACCCGGCTGATGCGTCGCGTCCGCAGGATGGCCGACGCCCGGGCCCGGGAGCGGGGACGGCCCCTGCTGATCGCAGTCCGGGTCATGGACTCGCCCGAATTGAACCACGACATGGGTCTGGACCTGGTGACCTGGCTCCGCGAAGACCTGGTCGATCTGGTGATCATCGGCGAGGTGGCTCTGGCGCCCTGGGAGGAGACCATCCGGCTCGCTCACCGTTACGGCGTTCCCGTCTATCCGTGCATCCGCAGGTCCATGATGGGAGAGGAACGCGAATCACTGGAGTCCTTCCGGGCGCAGGCCCTGACGGCCTGGAAACAGGGGGCGGACGGGATCTACCTCTTCAATCTCTTTCCCGACGAGGACCACGACCGGAAATACCGCGAACTCGGAGACCCGAATGGCCTGGAGAGGCTGGACAAGCTCTACAGCCTGGACCCGGTGGGACGGGAATCCTTCAAGCGGTACATCCACGACTTCGAACAATACAAGGCGCAGAAGCCTGTTTCTCCACTTTCCCCACTGTTGCTGGAACCGGACAAGACCTACACCGTCCCCATGTACCTGGCCGACCGGTCGCTGAACCACGCGGTCATCGGCAACCGTCCCAACGTGCAGGCACGCGTGCAACTGGAAAACCTGGACCCGGGGACGGCAGTTCGGATATCAGTGAATGGTCATCGGTTGGAAGCTGCGGAGAGGGTCCAGGACGAACTCCGCTATTCCATCTCGCCCACCCAATTGCAGACGGGATACAATCACTTCCGCATTCTTGTCCCGGCCGGCCCGGCGCCGCGCTTGAAGGACATCCTGGTGAGCGTTCTCTACTGATCGGTCGCCGGCCGATCAGGACAAATCCGGACCGAGAGGAGGTCGATATGGTTTCGGTCGTTTCACTCTGGCTGCCGGTGCTGCTTTCGGCGGTGCTGGTCTTCATCGTCAGCTCCATCATTCACATGGTGCTTCGGTATCACCGGTCGGACGTGGGACCGGTTCCCGACGAGGCCGCGGTGATGGATGCCCTCCGGCCGTTCAAGATCCCGCCAGGCGACTACTGCATTCCGCACGCCGCCGACCCGAAGGAAATGAACTCGCCGGAATTCGTCGAGAAGACCAACAGGGGACCGGTTGCCCTGGTGACGGTGCTTTCCAACCGGCCCGTGAACATGGGCAAGAGCCTCGCCTTGTGGTTCGCCTACTGCGTGCTCGTCGGAGTCTTCGCCGGATATGCCGCCGGACTGCACATCGGACCCGGCGCCGACTACATGGCCGTCTTCAAGATGGTCAGCGTCGTCGCATTCGCCGGTTACTCGCTGGCGATCCTGCAGAGCGCCATCTGGTGGCACCGGGGCTGGGGCGCCACGCTGCGCACCATGTTCGACGGCGCGATCTACTCCCTCCTGACGGCCGGAACCTTCGGCTGGCTCTGGCCCTGACCGGCGGCAGAGGAAGTCATCGGGAATGTCCATCGACGACGGCCAAGACCGTCCCATGGAGAACAGCTACTGGATTCGGCCAGGCCGTTTCGCGGCGGGAGAGTACCCTGGCCATTGGGACCGGGCCTGGGCGGCCGAAAAAGTCCGCAAGCTGCTGGATGCGGGAATCGACCACTTCATCGACCTGACGGAGCAGGGTGAGCTGGAGCCGTACTCCGGAATCATCGCCGGGGAGGCCCGTCGACGCGGCCTCGAAATCGGATGGGAGCGGCATCCCATCGTCGACCTGAACGTCCCCTCTTCCCCGCAGCGGATGGTCAAGATCCTCGACGCCGTCGACGCCGCTCTCGGCGATGGCAGGACGGTTTACGTTCACTGCTGGGGCGGCGTGGGACGAACCGGGACCACGGTGGGCTGCTGGCTGGTCCGGCACGGGAGGACGGGCGGCGAAGCCCTGAGGCGGATCGCCGAGTGGTGGCGGGGAATGGAAAAAAACGACTATCACCCCATATCGCCGGAAACCCGGGAACAGAGGGAATACGTCCGATCCTGGTCCGAGCCCTCGACTGCCTCCGTGACCGGCAGGCCGGGCGAGACCCAATAGCCGGCACCGAAGGCAGGCCACCGAGGTTCGGCCCGCATCTCGCGTCTGTCGATCGATCAAGGCATTGGGCGAATCGCTCAGCCCGGCTGGATTCAAAGACGATCGAGGAAACTGGCCACCGTTTGGATTCGAATACCGGAGGTTTTTTCCGGTTGGTTCATGAACGCACCAAACTCCTTTAGGTCCCCGGTCAGCAGGTGGGTGGCCCGACACGTGACGGCTGCCAGAAAAATGGGTTGGTCCTTCGTTGGGAGCCAATGGGGAAACTCAAGTCCGACCGCATGAGGAGCAATTTGCAGAACATCCGAGAACGCGTCCAGGTTCCGCACGAACTCGGGAAGTTTCCGTTCCAGATTTCGCCGGGCCTCCTCTATTGCGTATGCACTGGAAGAGATCTCCCAATGCCCTTGCCTGGAGAGCTCTATCACCAGTGCGGCTTTCCCCCGAGGATTGTTTGCCGCAGTAAACAGAACATTGGCGTCAAGAAATAGCCTCATTCCGATCCGCTGAATTTATCGAGGATGCGGGCCCGCTCCTCGTCTGAAAGCACGTCCGCGGCGTCCCACTCGGCGATTTGTTCGTCGCTAAAATATTCGACCTCAAGCACCACACCAGGTTTGAGTACGATTTCATTGCCACGATCTTCCAGGATCAGGACATCACCACGTTTGATTCCAAAGCGCTTCCGCAATACAGCCGGCAGAGTGATCTGGCCACGACTGGACACGACCAACGTTTCCTGCATTCCAACCCTCCCTTTTCGAACCTGCAGACGTTGACTTTACGTATATTCAGAATATCGGAAATTCCGAAGCAGAACAAATGGGGAGCTCTGCCTCACTCGGCACCCACACGGAGCCGGTTCACCGTATAGGCGGCCAGCCTGGTCACCAGGGGTTCGCCGTCTTGGGAACGAATTCCCTGCCCCGGACGCAGTTCGTATACACGTCCCGTCAACAACGGATCCGAAAGGTGGAGCGAAACCCGGCGTCCAGTGTCGGATAGGGACACCTTCTCGATCCGGACCGGCGTCACGTCGGTCTTGGGAGACCCGTACTCCCCGTGGTACCGGTAGTAGTAGTGGAACAGGGAGTAGTCGTCGGCGAGCGCCGCCGTGTCCGGGTCCACCGGCTTGGTGAATACGAGGTCGAACCCCGATTCGCTCAGGCGCATCTCCTGAATGTCCAGGGGGATCTTTCCCGTCCAGGCCATCCGCTGCAATCCCTCTCCGATTCCCCAGATCCGTGAGGTCTGCGCCACGTAGAGATCTCCCTTCGGAGAGAAGGCCAGACGCATGTTTCCCTTGCGCAACCCGCGCCCCTCGATGAACGGGAAGCAGGCCCCCTGCCAGGTCCCTTCCACTTTTTCCAGAAAGACCCGGTGAATCCGGGGATAGGTCCAGTCGGCGATGAACATCTGGCCCGCATACGGACCGAACCGGCCTCCGGTGCGGTCCTCCAAGGGCTGTCCCAGCGATCCGGCCATGTCGTTCTGAGGAATCTGGACGGCCGGCGGCTTGCGCCGGCGCGCCAAGTTCTCCACCTCGATGTCCACGGGATTGATGCCCTGGAAGTCCGGATGCCAATTCAGCGAGGAGGGGTGTCCATAGAACGATCCGGGCGTGACATGGTGAAGAGGAGACGTCCCGATCCAGCCTCCCTGATTGTCGGTGGCGAACAGCGCCCCCTCCCGGTTGAACCCCAGGCCGTTGGGCTGCCGGAAACCGGAGGCGAGAGGCACGAATTTTCCGCCGGGGGTGATCTTGATCACCCAGCCCCGGTAGGAAACGGGTGAATTGTGCCGCAACCGGGCCACGGTTCCGGGTTTGGGGTTTTCGGCGACCAGGCTCCGGGTCGTCGCCGGCCCCCGGCCCGAGAACTTGTGCCGGCTCGAACCCGAGGCCAGTCCCAACCCCACGTAGAAGTTCCCTTCCCCGTCCCGGACCAGGCCGTAGGCATACTCGTGGTAGTTGCCCGATATTCCCCATTCGTCGCTGAGGGTCTGGTAGAGATCGGCCCGGCCATCTCCATCGGTGTCGACGATCCGCGTCAACTCGGACTGCTGGGCCACGAAGTATTCCCCCGGCTTCCCCGCGACGATTCCCAGCGGGACCTGCAGTCCGGTGGCGAACCGGCTCCAGCGGCCCGAGTCCGGATCCCGGCGGAAGAGGCCCCCGCGGCGAAAACAGGCCACCAGCCGGCCGCGCCGGTCGAAATCGATCCCGCCCACCTCCGGCGCCACTCCCGGCGGAGTCTTTACGGTCTCGATCCGGTAGCACTCCCGGGGAACCTGCGCCCAGGCGGAGCAGGGAACGATCCACGCCGCCGCCAGGCAGAGCAGGGCCAGGGCGCCGGTCTCTCTCATTCCCTTTTGCTCCCGACCAGGATCTCGAATCGGGCGTCCCCGTCGATGCGAATCCGAACGCTGTCCTTCTCCACGGCACCCCGGCTCGCCGAGATTCGAATCGGACCTTCGACTCCCGCGTCGAAACGAAGCGGAACCTGGACCCGTTCGATCCGGAACCGCCAGCGGAACCCGCCATTCGTTTCGCTGGGGCGAATGAGTTCGAAGACCTCCGCTCCGCCCACCGAGTATTGGAATTCCGGGACGCCGTCCCGCAGGCGGTAGCCCTTGAAACGCGTTTCAGGAATGCGTCCGGAATCCGCCAGCCGGAACGGGAAACGGGTCGACCGGAAAAAGCGCGTCCCCGGGATCCGGGGGGTCAGAGTGAAGCCATCGTCACCGGTCTTCCGTTGCAGGGTGGCCTCGAGGTCGAGGAACGCCCCCCTCCAGGCATACAGAAGACGTTGCGGGCCGGCGTCGAAGCAGTAGGAGAGGCCGCCGGGCAGGCCCACGGCGATGGCCGCCGGAGTCGCCTCCGGCATGACGGTCCGGACCACGACGGCCCCTTGGGAAGGATCCGGACGGGCTTCGGCCGGCCAGGGATCGGGCGCCGGATCCAGACCGGGGAGGAACCGGCCGCCCGAGCCGACGCCGAGGGCTCCCCAGATCCTCCGGATGCTCACTTCCCTCTCCTCCGGCGCGATGTCCGTGAAGTGCTCCGGCATCGAGGTCCCGGACAGGATCCGGGCCGGATTCAACATGAAACGCCGGTACCACGGATAGCGGAGGCGATCCGCGGCCCGGGCCAACTGGGGCGCCCGCTCCCCCTGCGCCCGGTAGTCCGCCCAGTCATGACAGCCGATGCAGCCCAGGCTCTTCCCCTCCGAATCCTTCCCCAACAGCGTCAGTCCCTTGTTCGTATCCTGCTGGGACACGACCGACTCCACGGCGGGAGCCGATGGGTCGAGGCCCGAAGCCTTGGCGAACCCGTGGATCAGCGGCTCCACCTGGTCTCGGGAAAACCGGGGCATGCGCAGGGGAATCCAACTCCGCAGGCCGACCCTGCCCAGGAGCGCCTCCTTCAGGAATTCGAGCCGCAGCTTCTCCCCCGCCGCAGTCAAGACCGGCGCCCCGGCCGGCTGCCCGCCTTCGAAGTGGTCCATGACGTGACAGGCGGTGCAGCGAAGCCGGCGGATCCGCCGGTAGAAGTCGTAGACCGGCGCGGGACTGACATCGGGGAATCGTTGTTGAACGCGAATGAATTCTCGAATCGCCTGCCGCTGTTCTCCATCCAGCCGGTACCGGGGAAGAGTGGGACCAGGGTTTTCCGCCAGACATCCTCCATCGAGGGAGAGATGGGCCACGGCCGGCCCGCGATCCGGAACGGCGGGTTGTTCCCGGTCTTCCATCCGGTGACAGGAGAGACATCCCCGGGACCGGATCAGTTCCTCTCCACGGCCCGCGTCGCCGCCCGTCAGCGGCTCTTCCGGAGAATCCGGTACCGGATCGGTCAGGTAGGCGGCAATACGAGACGCCTCCGTGTCATCCAGATGCAGTGAAGGCATGAGGCTTTCCGGATGGTGGCGGGAGGGGTCCTTCAGGTAGGCGGCCAAACCGGCGGCGGACATCTTGGACCCGATGCCGTCCAGGGCATGACTCTCCGGCGTGTGGCATGCGGCGCACCCCAAAGAGGCGTAGAGGCCGCGTCCCCGGGCGGTGTCCACGGCCGGCCGGTCCGGGACCCGGTCCGGCGGGCCGGTGACCGGCCGCGAAGCGAGGTAGGCCGTGACGTCCCTGGCTTCCGCCTCGTCCAGCAGCGCCGGCATGGTCGCTTCGGGCCGGACCGCTGCGGGATCAAGCAGCCAACGGCGGAGCCACGCAGGGTCCAGGCGGGCGGCGGCGTGCAGGCCGGGTCCGCGGCGGTGATCCAGGGACTCGGACCCGCTTGCGTGGCAGTTGACGCACCCCAGGTTCTCCACCAGGTCCCGGCCCCGTTCGACCGGGCCCTGGTCCCAACCGGGCGCGCTTTCCGATTCGTGGAACAGGACCCGGGAAGGGACCGGCTCCAGCGGAAAATGCTCCGATTCCCAGAGCAGCCGGAGTTGGGCCGGCCCCGGCAAACGGCGAAACCTGAGCCGAATGCGATGCCGGCCCGGAGCCAGGGTGACGCCTTCGCCTCCAACCTCCTTGCCGCCGACCTCCAACTGGCCGCCGACCTCGAATCGATAGCGGCCCGTCTCAAAAATCGAAAGGATGCCCGTCCATTCGGCTTGAAAACCGCGTTCCAGAGAAGGATGCAGGGACTCCCCTTCCTCCAGGTAGAAATGGGGAGCCGGCGTCACCAGGTGAACGCGATGCCGTCCGTCTTCGTAGCGGGCGGCCAGCCCGGGACGGAGCTCTCGCTTTTCGAGGTCCGGCGGTCCTGGGGACGGACCGGTCTCGGAGCCCGGGCGGCAGGCGCCTAAAGCGGCCACGGCAAACAGGATGATGCAACGGTTGATGCGAAAGAGAATCGAGCTCGGCTTCACGGATGATCCGATTCTACCGCCCTGGTATGGAGGGGCGACCTGGAGAGAGGAATTGCAGATCGCCCATTCTGTGCTGCGCCATGGCTGCGCCGGGAGTTCGGCGATTGGAAATCGCCGTTCCTGTTCGGCGGCTAGAAAGCCGCCGCTCCGCGGTTCACGAGTTCGCCCACCTTTTCCACGATGATCTCTTCCACCGGCGCTCTGAAGGGACCCGATTGCCCATACGGGATCATGGCGCCCGCCCCTTCATAGCCGCCCTCCTTGAGGACCCTCAGGGACGGGATGTAGGCGAAGACCTCGTTGGAGTAGCCGGCCACCCAGACCCTGTCCCATCCGTGAGCCCCCTTGAGCCGCAGGGAATATTCGACCACCACCTCGCCCGCCAGATGGATCAGGGTGAGGTCGTTCCCGAACTGCCACACCTGAATCGGGTACGGATAGCTGTCGGGCAGCCTCCCCTCCCGCTCGATTCTGTCCAGGAGGAATTGGGCGTGGCGCCTGGCCATTCCCGAATCCCGTCCGACCCGGGCTTCCAGCTCACGGCGGGAAGGGGGCTTGCTGAAGGGGATCGCCACCCGCTCGAAGGCGCTCTTGAGCGGTCCCCGGACCGGCGCCATCTCTGTGTCCAGCACCAAATCCACGGCGTAGGCCAGGATCTGTCCGTAATGCCGGGCCATCTGCACCGACCGGCGGGGCAAGGGGTTGGCGTCGGCTCCGCAGCCGGTGACGAACAGCGCGGTGGCGCCGGGATGCTTCTCCTGGACCGATTCCTGGGCGAACCCGGGCCAGTCTCCGTTGATCTGATAGCCGGACAGGACCGTGGCGTGGCAGGCGTATCCGAAGACCACGGCCCGCAACCCGCCGTCGACGCCACGCACGGCCAGGACCGGGACATCGTGGTCCACCGGGCCGGGCAGATGGCGTTTCCCGGTCCGCGCCCGGCGGCGATTGACGGCGAATCCGGCCGACCCCTGACCGAAGGAGAGCCGGGCCGGCGAGAGCCTTTCCATGGACTGGCCGATCACCTTCACGATTTCGTCCAGGACCCGGCGGGTGTAGCGGCGGACAACCTGGAGGTGCTCCTCTTCCAACGGGTAGGCCGGGCGCAGGACCTCCCCGGTGACGGGCCCGCTGTGGGTGTGGGAAAAGTTCAGGCCGAGGCGGTCCCGGCTCAGCCCGAACTCCTGCCAGGCCCGCTCCGCGACCTGGTCCGAGAGAAGGCGGCTGAATCCCAGCAGGTCGATGGTCACCAGGACGGTGACTGCACCGGTCTCATCCTCCAGGGCCAGGGCCTTGGCGTGGATGTCCTGAAGGACCTCTCCCGAAGGGCGCGTCCGCGACCCGTATCCCGCCAGCCAGATGGGTTCCTTGGGGGTGATGGGCACACTGGCCACCCCCGCTCTCCAACCGGACGGCCTCTGACCGGCCGCGGCGTCCGCTACGAGCAGGAGCAGCACCATCGTCCAAGGCGAAAATCTTTTCATGACCTGATTACTCCTGTTCTTCGCTCAGAATCTCGTCCGCGAACCGGCGGACCGCATCCAGGGTCTCCCGGGTGCTCGGAGCATCCACCGAGAGGACCAGGTAGTCGAGTCCCGCTTCGCCATAGCGGCGGATGTCGTCGCGGACTTGCGCCGCGGTGCCGGTCAGGTGGAGCCGATCTCCGTTGCCGTTGAAACGGGCGTCCCCCAGCACCAGCGTGTGTCTCAGGGTGACGCCCACCGTCCGCGGGTCGCGGTCCTCTGCGCGGCAGATTCGAGCCAGGTCCTGCCGGGCCTCCCCGACCTGGCGGGGAGAGAGCCGGATCCCGTGCCACGCATCCCCCAGACGAGCGCTCCGGCGCAGGGCGAAGCGGGAATTCCCACCCACCCAGATGGGGGGATGCGGTTCCTGCACCGGCCGCGGGAAAAAGACCATCCCCGAGGTGCGGAAGTGCTTTCCCCGGTACTCCGGAACCTCTTGGGCGCAGGCGGCCTTGAAGATCTCGATGTGCTCGTCGGTGACTGCTCCCCGCCTGTGGTAGGGCGCACCCATGGAGGCGAATTCTTCCGGCATCCAACCCACGCCCACACCGTAGATCACGCGTCCGCCGGAGAGGACGTCCAGCGTAGTGATCATCTTGGCGTTCAAGAGGGGATTCCGGAAAGGAAGAACCAGGACGCTGACGCCCAGGCGCAACCGGCGGGTGGAGCCTCCCACGAAGCTGAGGGTGGCCAGGGACTCCAGGACGTTCTGAGCGTCCGGACTGGCCTTGCCGGGACCGAACCGGTCCGGATAACGCCGGGCCAGATCCGCCGGGAACAGGGTCCGGTCGCTGACCCAGACCGAGTCGAATCCGGCGTCCTCGATGGCCCCGGCCATTCTCCGGACGTATTCGGCCTGAGCTCCAGCGGTGACTGCCGGCGTGACCGAAGTGGTCACGGCGACTCCGAATTTCATGCCTCTCCCGTGCCCTCCGTCCGGGCATCTTATCACCCCGGTGACGGAGCGGTGGTAGACTTCGGCCGAGCCGGAACAGGCGCGTCACGGAGGGTTTCCACATGTCTTCTCGAATGAAAGTCATGCTGACGGTGTCGATCCTCGCCGTCTCCGTCACCTCCATCCTCCCCGGTTCCCCTGCTGCCGGTGTAGAGATCGGCGAACGGAAACAGCTGTTCATCGACGACCATGCCGTGGAGTCCACCCGGGGAGTGACCCGCCGGCTGAACCGGCTGGAACGTCATCCCGGCAATCCGGTCCTGGTGGGGGACCGTCCCTGGGAACGGTGGCTGATCTCACCCAACGGGAGGGCCGTCCTCTTCGACCGGGAGACCGGCGAGTTCAAGATGTGGTACATGGCCTCCCACATGGAAGAGGGGGCGCCGGGCGGGTTCCGGTACAAGGTGGCCTACGCCGTTTCCAAGGACGGCGCCGACTGGAGCAAGCCGAATCTGGGTCAAGTGGATTGGGAGGGTTCCAGTGACAACAATCTCATTCCCCGGGGCGTCAACTGGATGAGGCGGGCCAACGTCATCAAGGACCTCCACGATCCGGATCCGCAGCGCCGGTTCAAGATGACCTACGTGGACGTCTTCGACGGACAGCCGGCCATCACCAAGGCCTATTCGGCCGACGGAGTCCACTGGAATCTCAACGGCGACGGGAAGCCGTGGTTCCGGCGGCCTCATAACGGCAACCTGTTGGGCTGGGATCCGCGCATCCGGCGCTACGTCTTCTACGTGCGGATGCGCGCCGCGCAGAATACGGTAGGACGGGCCGTCAGTCCCGACTTCGTCACCTGGTCGGAGCCCGAGACGGTGATGGCTCCTGCGACAGACGAACCCGATCTTCACTTCAAGGGACTGGCAGCGTTCCTCTATGAGGACCTCTACCTGGGCTGGCTCTGGGTCTTCCAGAGAGGGACGACGGAGTTCGTCGCGGCGGCGGCCGAGTTGGCCGTGAGCCGGGACGGGGTCCACTGGAGCCGGCCCTTTCCCGGGTCGTTTGTGCTGGAGCGGGGAGAGGATCCGGCCTGGGACAGCAAGCTCAGCATCCCGGTGGCTCCCGTGGTGCACGGCGAGCGGATCTGGTGCTATTACTGGGGCGAGAACATGCCCTACACCGTGGACGCCATCCGGAAGGTGAAAGAGGGCTGGGTCCGGGACGGCCGGCGGATCCAGAGGGCCACCGGCCTGGCCACCTTGCGGCTGGACGGATTCGTCTCGCTGACGGCGCCGGGGGAAGGATCGGTCACGACCAGGCTCCTTAAGACTCGCGGCGGCCGATTGACCGTCAACGCCCGGGTGGGGGGCGATCTCCGGGCGGAGATCCTGGACCAGGACGGCAACGTGATTCCCGGATACGGGGCGCGACAGTGCAATCCGGTCCGCGGCGACTCGTTGCGCCACGCCGTCACCTGGGGGAGCGGAGCGGATCTGGTCCCTCGACGGGAGGCCGGCCTGCGAATTCGATTCCATTTGCGGGACACGGACCTTTACGCCTTTCAGGTGAAGTCCGATTGACCACGCAGACGAGCGTACAAAAGGGTCCACCTAGAATTCAGAATCTTCCGGCGTTCCCATGCTCTGGCTACCGTTGGCTCTGTTCGCTCTCCTGACTCCTCCTCAGGAGAAGGAACCATCAGAAGAGGAGACGCCGAAGGGTTCTCACGAGACCGTCGTCGTCACGGCGAGCCGGCAGGAGCAGCCTCTCCTCGAGAGTACCGCTCTGGTCACCGTCCTTTCCCGGGAGGAACTGCGCGAGTCTCCGGCTCTGGTCCTGGACGACGCTCTGCGCCAGATCCCCGGGTTCAGCCTCTTTCGGCGCAGCAGCAGCATGATCTCCCATCCCACGACCCAGGGCGTCTCCTTGCGGGGCATCGGCCCCTCAGGAACCAGCCGCACGCTGGTCCTGTTCGACGGCATCCCCTGGAACGATCCCTTCGGCGGATGGGTCTACTGGAACCGGATACCCCGCACGGCCCTGGACAGCGTGGAGGTGGTGCGGGGAGCCACGAGTCCGCTGTACGGGAGCACCGGGTTGGGAGGGACCATCCAGCTTCGTCCGGCCCGAAACCAGCGCCGGTTGGACGTCCGGGGCGTGCTGGGGGACCACCGCTACGCCGACCTGGATCTGGCCGCGTCGGACCAGGTGGGAGACTGGGGATATCTGGCCTCGGCGCGGGTCCTGGACACCGACGGGTTCTTCATCATCGACGAGGCGCTCCGGGGAGAGGTGGACACGCCGGCCAACAGCCGGTTCGAGACCTTCTTCGGCCGGGTCTCCTACAAGCGGTTCCACGTCGGCGTCAACACTTTTCGCGAACGGCGCAGCAACGGGACTCATCTCCAGCAGAACAATTCCCGGATCGCACTCCTGGAGACGGGAGTCGAGGGCGATGCCTGGCAGGGCCGCTTCTACGTCCAGTCGGGCCTCTTCAAGAACACCTTCTCCCGGATTCTTCCCGGCCGCTCCCAGGAATTCGTGACCGCCCGGCAGGAGTTTCCCACGCTGGGCACCGGAGGGTCGCTGACCTGGAATCCGCGGGGTCAACTGCTGGTGGGGACCGACTGGAGACGAGTCAGTTGGCAGGACCGGGTGCAGAACCTGGCCGGCCTGTTCGTCCAGCAGACCGTTCCCGTCCACAACCGGCTGGACCTGCAGCTCGGAGCCCGGACGGACTGGTGGCAGGGCCGCACCACCGAGACCTCGCTGAATCCCCGCCTGGGCATCCTGTTGCGGGGCGCCCGGTGGCTGACCCTGCGCAGCTCGGCCTACCGTGGATTCCGGGCTCCCACGCTGAACGAGCTCTATCGCCCCTTCCGGGTGGGCAACGTCCTGACCGCCGAGAATCCCGATCTGGGCGAGGAGCACCTCTGGGGGGGAGAGCTGGGAGCGGATTTGCATCCGTCGGGCGCCGTGCTGGTCCGGATCAACGGCTTCTGGAACTCGCTACGGGACCCGGTGGGGAACGCCACGATTTCAGTGGGTCCCCGGTTCATTCAGCGGCAGCGGCAGAATCTGGGGCAGGTGCGGGTCCGGGGTCTGGAGCTGGAGACGGGGCTGCAGGGAGACTTGCCGTGGAGCCTGCGGATGGGCTATCTCTACGCCCGGACCGAGGTCCGGGAGACGGGGCTGAGGCTCCCCCAGGTCCCCCGCCATCAGCTCACGGCGGAGGTCCGTTACGACGGGCCGTTCACGGCCTCGCTACAGGGACGATGGGTCGGGGACCAGTTCGAGGACGATCGCAACACCATGGTTCTGGAGCGCTTCTTCCTCCTGGGCGCCAGCGTACGAAAACCGTTGGGCGAATCGTTGGAGATTTTTCTGGCCGTGGAGAACCTTCTGGACCGGGATTACGTGGTGCGGCTGACGCCGCTGCCTTCACTGGGCATCCCGCGCCTGGTCTATGCCGGCATTCAGCTCCGGCTGAGGTAGTGAGTCGCGCAACGACCGGGTCACAGCTCTGGCAGGGTCGAGCTTCTTGACTGATTGTCTCCAATTGGAGACAATCGCTACGTGGGTTTCTCGGTCGTCAGAAGTACGACCTTTTTCCGTTGGTTGAAGGGACTACGCGACAAGCGCGCCCAAGCACGAATTATCGTTCGGATAGATCGTATCGAGGAAGGCAATTTCGGTGATCACAGAACCGTGGGCAAGGGCGTCAGCGAAATGCGCATTCCCGTCGGCAAGGGTTACCGGGTCTACTACACGATTCGGAAGATGACGGTGGTGATTTTGCTGTGTGGCGGTGCCAAGTCGAGCCAGACCCGAGATATACGGCGGGCTCATCAAATGGCGGGCGAACTCTGAGGAGGGATCATGAGCAAGGAGACTTATTCGCCTTGGGATAGCGCTGAACTTCTCAATAACGATGACGTAGTCATTGAATACCTGAAGGCCGCTCTCGAAGAAAACGATCCCGAGTTCTTTGTTAAGGCCCTTGGCAATGTTGCTCGCGCCAACGGCATGACATTGATCGCTGCAAAGACCAACTTGGCACGCCAAAGCTTGTACAAAGCACTGTCCGGTGAACGCGATCCTCGGATCGGAACTGTTATGAAGGTCCTTGGTGCGCTTGGCGTGCAGTTGTCCGTTACACCGAAACTTCGCACTGGTCCGGATGTGACGATGTCACATTCCGGGGGTCTGTGACATTTTCGGGATAATGTAGGGGCCGGAAATCGTATAGGGGGGACTGCCGTCCCGCTACCCCCCCTATTGGCGGCAGGAAAGCCGCCGTTCCAATCGGCGACAGGAATGTCGCCGCTCCCGGCGGTAGGAAAACCGCCGCTCCTGGGTCGCTCCGCTCCCTCGGCGGCAAGAAAGCCGCCGCTCCCCTTAGCCGTCGAGGTGGACGACGACCATCTTGGACTCGGTCATCTCTTCCACGGCGTAACGGGGGCCTTCCTTGCCCATGCCGCTGTCCTTGAGGCCTCCGTAGGGCATGAGGTCGGCCCTCCACTGGGTGCCCCAGTTGATGTGCAGGTTGCCGCTGTCCACTTCCTGGGCGAATCGCAGGGCCCGGTCGATGTCCTGGGTGAAGATGGCCGCCGAAAGGCCGTAGCGGGTGTCGTTGGCCATGTCGATGGCCTGGTCGATGTCGTCGAAGCGATTCACGGCCACGGCGGGGCCGAAGAGCTCATCGCAACTGATCTTCATGGCCGGGTCCACGTCGGCCAGGATGGCCGGTTCCACCAGGGCCCCGTTGCGGGCTCCTCCGGTGAGCAGGCGGGCTCCCCCGTTCGCGGCTTCCTGAATCCAGTTGGACACGCGGATGGCGTCCGATTCCCGAACCAGCGGCCCCATGGTGGTCCCGTCCTGGAGCTGATCTCCGATGCGAATGTTCTCGACGCCCGTCTTGAGACGATCCAGGAAATCGTCGTAGATCCGGTCCGCTGCCAGAACCCGCTGGGCCGAGATGCAGACCTGTCCCGCATTGGCGTATCCGGTGGCCACCGTGGCCGCGGCCACCTTGTCCAGATCGGCGTCGTCCATAACCAACAGCGGGGCGTTGGACCCCAGTTCCATGGTGACCTTCTTCATTCCGGCAACCCGGCAGATGTGGTCCCCCACTTCGTAGCTGCCGGTGAAGCTGATCTTGCGGACTCGAGGGTCGCCCGAGAGAAAGTCGCCCACCTCGCTGCCGGGACCCGTCAGGCAGGCCAGGGCCTGGGGCGGCGTCCCCGCTTCCAGCAGGATCTCCACCAGCTTGAGGGCCGACAGGGGCGTGTCGGTGGCCGGCTTGACCACGACGGCGTTGCCGCCGGCCAGTCCGGGTCCCACCTTGTGGCAGACCAGGTGCAACGGAAAGTTGAACGGCGTGATGGCCGCCACCACGCCGCAGGGCACCCGGAGCGTGAAGCCGAGGCGTCCGGCGCAACCGGGGGCCGCGTCGAGGGGGAGCACCTCGCCGGTGATCCTCTTGGCCTCCTCACCCGAAAGCCGGATGATCTCGGCCGCGCGTACCGCTTCGATCCGTGCTTCCGCCAGGATCTTGCCCTCCTCGGAGCTGATGGTCCGGGCCAGTTCCTCGGTCCGCTCCTCCATGATGTCCGCCGCCCTGGTCAGGATTCGCGACCGGTCGTAAGCAGGCATGTTCCGCATCACGCGGGCCCCCTCGACGGCGCCCGCCAACGCCGCGTCCACGTCGGCGGCCCCGGCCTTGGGGACGGTGTCCACCACCGAGTCGTCGTAAGGATTCCTGACTTCGATCAGTTGCGGGGTCTCGGTCCACTCACCTTGTACGAACATTCTCATGGCTTTTTCTCCTTACCGGTCCATATCCCAAATTGCGGCGGCACCTATCGGACTAACGGAAGCGAAGGGAGTAGAGATCCGCGTCCCGCATCACGATCCTCAGCCGAACCGGCTTGCCGGCGATCCGGTTCAGGGTATCCCGTCTCGCCTTCGGGTGGCCCCGGTCCCACTTGACCGTGTGCTCGACCTCGTCTCCAAAGACCAGGGGCGAGTCTTCCAGCGCGAACCCGGGCACCGGGTGGCCATGCATGTCCTGGACCTCGATCCGGATGCTTCCCGCGGCCGACGTGGAAAAGTTCAAGACCAGGTCGTCTCCCTTGAAGACGAAGGGCTTGGTCACCATCTCCCCTCCCTGGTAATCGGCACGGAGGGAAGCAAACCCGTCCATGCGCACCGTCATTCGTTCCAGGTGGGCGCTGGGTGAAGTGTAGTGCCGGGCCACGTAAAGGGAGATCTCGTCGTCACCCGTGGGAACGACGCCGGAAGAGACCATGTTGGTCCGATGCACCCAGTTCTTGGGATCCCGCCCCGGACGAATGAAGGCTTCCCCAAACCGCCGGTCCCAGTGCACCCCGTCGCGGCTGGTCATGAAAACGGCGTCGGAGACGCCGGCCCCCGCCGCGTTGTCGTGGTAGGTCCTCCAGGGAACGAAACGCTTGGGAAAGGCCAGATAGATCTGGGGAGCGCGGAAATAGGGCTGGGTGGCGTTGGTGTAAAAGTGCTCCCGCGGCGCGTCTCCGTAGTCGGCCCACTCCCCTTTCGTCCAGTGGATGAAATCCTCGGAAGTGGCGCACTTCATGCTGCGGACTCCGTCCGTGAAATCACGGTAGATGGCAACGTAGAGCTGCCGGACCGGATCCCAGAAGGGCACGTTCAACGAATCGAACGCCCCGTCGCTGATGACCGGCTCCTCCTGGATCTTGGTCCAGCGGATACCGTCGGTCGAAGCCAGCGCCAGCAGCGGCCCGCCCGCCAACGCCTTGTAAGGCTGCGCCGGATCCGCTTCCGGGTTGCCGTCCTTGAAGGGAGCGAAATTGTGGCTGCCCCTGCCGATCCAGACGATGTTGTTGTCCTTGGATCCCTCGAACTCGATGAGTCCCAGAGACGGCCGGGTCCAGGTGATGCCGTCGCGGCTCTCGACGTAGCAGGCAACCTCCTCGTGCTCGGGGATCACCGTCTCGCCGGGACCCACGAACTTGGGAAAGGTGTAGCCGGCATGACTGCTGCCGCGGTAGTACATGCGGTAGAGGTCGCCGTCCTTGAAAACGGTGTGGTAGAGCGACGTGGTCCCCTCCCACGGTTTGTCGAACTCAAGGACGGTCCCCGCCGGCCGCGCCTCCTGAAGCTGGAGCCGCACTCCCTTCATGGATTCGATCAGGTAATCGTCGACGAAGAGTTCCAAGTTGGAGCCGATGTCCAGAGGTTTCATCTTCTGGCCATGGCTGGAGGGACGGGACTCGGCCGACCCCAGCGTGAGCAGGACCAGCAAGCCGATGGATAGTGGAAAACGCCCTTTCATCTACTCCTCCTGTGCGTCGTTTCTTCGAAAGCCGACCCGAAGCATACGTCGTAGACCAGCGCGAGAAAAGGGAAATGAGGAAAGAGAGGCGAGGGACCGGGATCGGGGAGGCTCCGGCCGGAAAGGGCTACCCGCCCGGGCCGTCCGCGCTGAAGTAGGCTTCCAGGGAATTCAGCTGATCCGCCAGTTCCTCGATGTGATGCTGGAGCAGATTGCGAACCGACAAGAGTCCGGTGACGCGATTCTCCGAGTTCACCACCGGCAGGTGCCGGATGTGCCGGGCGACCATGAGTTCCAGGGCTTCTCCCGCTTCCGCCTCTTCCCCAACCGTCTGCACGGCCGTGGTCATGACATCGCGAACGGTCGTGGCTTCGGGATCCAACCGCGGTACGACGACTCTCACCATGACATCCCGTTCGGAGAAGATTCCGACCAGTTCGTCCCCCTCCAGGACGGCGGCGGCGCCGATCCTGGCGTTCCGCATGGACATGGCGGCCGAAAGCACCGTCGCGTCGACCTTCACACTCGGGGGCGGCACCTGAGCCAACTTGATCACCTTCATTCCAGCACCTCCCCAAGCCTCGAAGAATCAAGGCAGGAACGGGCCGAGTATACCAGCCCGTGGTGAACGTCGTCACGGCATTCGACCGTCCCTGCATCCCGGGAGAGGCCGGACGGTCACATGACGACCAGCCCGGAGGCGTCGTCATCTTCCTCGATCTCCAGGACTTCCGCCGCCCGGATCCGGCGCTTGTAGCGCTGGAAAAAGACCGCCGCCGCGACGATGCCCAGCAACAGTCCGATGGCGTGGGCCCGGTAGCTGATCTCCGGTTGAACAGCCGAGGGCAGGAAGAGGATCAGAGCCACACCCAGGCTTCGCAGCACGCGTTTCTTCATGGGGAGGCTCCGCTCCACCAGGATATAGGCGGTCAACCAGAATCCGCCCATCACGTGGGTCATGCCCGATGCCCCCACCAGGTGAACCTCGGGGGGATAGGTCAGTAGCGAGAGGTAGTTGGTGAGGGCGCCCAGAACGGTGACGCCCAAGGGATAGACTCCGAACCCGAAATAGCCGTAAAGGAGGTAGCCGAAGAAGACCACGAAGGGAAGATTGGAGAACAGGTGCTTCCAGTCGGAATGGACGGCCATAGCGGAAAACAGCCGCCAATATTCGTGCTCGTCCAGGACCCGGGAGGGCACGGCGGCCGAGAGTCGCATGAGGCCGGGAGAGTCCCTCCAGACCAGAATGGTCACGAACAGGATGACCATGGCGATGGCGGCCGCGATCAGGCCGCTGTTCTCGGCCGGCTTCTGCGAGAGGAGGGTCCTCTTGACGACGATCCGCGGCTGTGTCCAGTTGAATTCCGTCTTCATAGGCAAGGCATCGGCGGCTTTCCATCATAGGAGCGGAAGACCATGTGTTCAACGCGCGGGTGGGTTCCCCCTGCGGGGACCGTTCGAAAAACCTGTCAGACGCCGGCGCCGTGCTAAGGAAGGTCTGAACAAGTCGATTCAAGGGACGTGAGAGCCGTTATTGTTTCG
>JAPPLF010000024.1:56791-67540 GCA_028874215.1 Acidobacteriota bacterium | reverse complement strand
ACGTTTTGTGCCCCTGATGACAACAACGATTCAGAATTGGAAACGGCGAAGGAAACTGGGAAAAAACAGACTGTCCCCTTCTCTGGGAAGAAACAGACTGTCCCCTTCTTGGAAGTGGAAGGGCATTCTCTGAAACAGACTGTCCCCTTCTGGAATGGAATGCCTTCTGGAATGGAAGGTGGAAGGAACAGGAGAGCCTCGGCATCCGGACGATGCCCGCTCTTATCTCTCTTCTCCCGGGTCAATCCTCCCGCGCGATGGCGGCCGTCTCCAGATCGATTTCCTCCTGCTTGCGAATCGAGTAGTAGACGATCCCCGGCAGGGACGACAACATCATCACCACGAAACCGAGCAGGGACAGGGTTACGGACATCTCGGCCGGAACTCCCGCCTGGGAGAAGAGCAGATAGTAGGCGCTCTCGCGAAGACCGATCCCGTTGATGGTGAGAGGCACCATGATGGTCAGGTTGATCAAGGGCACGAAGACCATGAAGAGCGAGAAGGGAGCTTCGATCCCGATTCCCTGGGCCGTCACCCAGACCACCGCCACCGCCCCGGCCTGGATGGGAAGCGACACCACGGCGACAGAGGCCATCTTGCCCGAATTCCGCTTCAGAGCGTCCAGGCCCTGGTAGACGAGCTCCATTTTCCGGGTCAGGGAATGGAAGCCGAACCTCTGCACCATGCAGGTCATCCGGCCGTGGGTCCAAGAGTGGAACAGCATCACGTTGGCCACGGCATACACGGCGCACGCGGCAAGGAAAATATGGAGGGACGAAAGTCCGGCGATCTGTTGGGGGACGACGAGGGAAGCGGCGAAACCGATGAGCAACAGGCCGCAGAGGCCACCGTTGCGTTCCAGCATGCTGGTGGTGAGAGTCGTGGACATGCCTCGACCCGTACCCTTGGACAGATAGTAGGCGCGAAAGACATCTCCGCCGATGGCCGAGGGCAGGAACAGGTTGAAGAAGGCGCCGATGAAGACGAGCTTGGTGAGCGGATACCAACGCTGGCAGATCTTGAAATTCTCGAGAACGATTCTCCAACGGAACGCCGAAAGCAACAGTGTGAGGATCTGAATCGAAACCGCCAGCAGCAGGAATTCGGGACGGGCGCCGGCTACGACGTGGAGCAACCGGGTGAGGTCCAGGCGGCTCAGAACCAGACCTAGAAAGGAAAAGCTCAGGATCAGCTTCAGGATCAGCTTGACCCGAGCTTGCGGCAACCTTGAAGTCAGCGGCCGCAGCACTTCTTGTACTTCTTGCCCGAGCCGCAGGGACAGGGCTGGTTGCGGCCCACTTTGGGCATGGTCCGAACCACGGTCTTCACCGCGGCGGCGCTTCGCGCGTCCATGCGGCCCCGGTTGGCGCGTCGGGAGGGCTGAGGCGGCGGCGCCGTTTCCGGTCCGGAGTAGGACACCTGTTGCTGCCGCCGGGCGTGGGCGCCTCGCAGCTCCCGTTCGTCCTCGTCGGAAATGGGCCGGAGCAGATAGAGCATCCGGACCATCTCTTCGGTGGACCGGTTCCATAGATCCTCGAAGAGTTCGAACGATTCGCGCTTGTACTCGACCAGGGGATCCCGCTGTCCATAGCCCCTCAGACCGATCCCCTCCTTGAGATGGTCCAATGCGAGCAAGTGGTCCTTCCACTGCTGGTCGATGATCTGAAGCATGATCATCCGTTCGTACCAGCGCATGACCTCGGGGCCGATCTCCCCCTCCTTCTCCTCATACCGCTTCCGGGCCATGCCGGCGAGGCGATCGTCCAGTTCAGGACGGTCCATGAGATGAGCGTCCCGGGGCAGTCCGAGGCCGAAGATCCTCTGGTAATTGATTCCCAGGCCCTCGAAGTCCCAATTCCGGGGATCCTCCTCCATGGAGACGTGCGAGCCCAACAACTCCTGCACCAACTCGTCCGCCAAGTTGAGGACGTAGGGCTTCTGGTCCTTTCCTTCAAGCAGCTCGCGGCGGAAACGGTAGATCTCCTCCCGCTGCTTGTTCATCACGTCGTCGTATTCCAGCAGGTGTTTCCGGATCTCGAAGTTCCGGGCCTCCACCTGTTTCTGGGCCCGTTCGATCTGCCGGGTGATGAGCTTCGACTCGATGGGGACCCCTTCCTCCATTCCCAGGGACTGCATCAGCCCCGAAATCCGATCGGAGCCGAAGATCCTCAGCAGGTCGTCCTCCAACGAAAGATAGAAACGGCTGGACCCCGGGTCTCCCTGCCGGCCGGAACGGCCTCTCAACTGGTTGTCGATTCTCCTCGACTCGTGACGCTCCGTGCCGATGATGTGCAGGCCGCCGAGTCGGACCACCTCCTCGTGCTCCCCTTCCCAATCGGGAAGGAGCTTCTCCAGTTCCGCTTCGTATTCCTGGGGGTTCTCATCGAGCCTGCGGCCCCGGAGCTTCAGCCTGGCCTGAAATTCGGGATTGCCTCCCAGGATGATGTCCGTACCGCGGCCAGCCATGTTGGTGGCAATGGTGACCGAGCCTCTCTTACCCGCCTGGGAGATGATCTCCGCTTCCCGCTCGTGGTACTTGGCGTTCAGCACCACGTGCTTGATCCGCTTGCGCTTGAGCAGCCTGGAGAGCCGTTCCGACTTCTCGATGGAGGTGGTGCCCACCAGCACGGGCCGGCCCTGGGAATTGCACTCGCGGATCTCGTCCACGACGGCGATGAATTTCTCCCGCTCCGTCCGGTAGATGACGTCCTCGTACTCGTCCCGGATGAGGGATTGGTTGGTGGGAATCACGTTGACCTGGAGCTTGTAGATCTTTTCGAACTCGGGCGCTTCGGTTTCGGCCGTGCCCGTCATCCCCGCCAGTTTGTCGTACATCCGGAAGTAGTTCTGGAAGGTGATGGTGGCCAGGGTCTGGTTCTCGCGCTCGATCTTGACCCCCTCCTTGGCCTCCAGGGCCTGATGCAGCCCTTCAGAGTAGCGGCGGCCGGGCATCAGGCGGCCCGTGAACTCGTCGACGATGATGACCTGTCCGTCCTTGACCATGTAGTCGACGTTTCGCTTGAACAGCGCGTGGGCCTTGAGGGCCTGGTGAATGTGGTGAACCAGAGCCATGTTGCGTGGATCGTAGACGTTCTCGACCCCCAGAAACTTCTCCGCCTTCTCGATCCCCGTCTCCTGCAGAACCACGCTTCTGGCCTTTTCGTCCACCTTGAAGTCTTCTTCACGGATCAGGCGGGGGATCATGCGGTCGATCCGCGTGTATTTGTCGGTGGATTCCTCTGAGGGACCGCTGATGATCAGCGGCGTCCGTGCTTCGTCCACCAGGATCGAGTCCACCTCGTCCACGATGCCGTAGCGGTGGCCGCGCTGGACGCATTCCTGCGCCGAAAACTTCATGTTGTCCCGAAGGTAGTCGAAGCCGAACTCGTTGTTGGTGCCGTAGGTGATGTCGGCTTGGTAGGCGTCGCGCCGGTCCTGGTCCGGCATGTCATGCTGGATCATGCTCACCGTCAGGCCCAGAAAACGGTAGAGGGGCCCCATCCATTCGGCATCCCGGCGAGCCAGGTAGTCGTTGACCGTCACCAAGTGGACTCCCTCACCTTTGAGGGCGTTCAGATAGATCGGGAGAGTCGCCACCAGGGTTTTTCCCTCTCCCGTCTTCATCTCGGCGATCTTGCCTTCGTGGAGCACCGTGCCTCCGATGATCTGCACGTCGTAGTGGCGCATGCGGAGGGTCCGGCGCGAGGTCTCCCGCACCACGGCGAAGGCTTCCGGCAAGATGTCTTCCAGACTCTCGCCCCGCTCCAGGCGCTGCTTGAACTCGGGAGTCCTGGCCTTCAGGCCCGCATCGTCCAGCTTCGAGACCGAAGCCTCCAACTCGTTGACCCGATTGACGATGGGTTGGATTCGCTTGAGGTCCCGCTCGTTCTGGGAGCCGAGAACCTTGGCAAGAATGCGATTGAACATGTCTCCTCGTAGTCTATCACGCGGACATCAGCGGACCGGTTTTTCGCATCGTGGAAAACCGCTCACAGCGATTTTGCTCCGAAGCCCTCCAGGGTCCAGCCCACAACCCATCGGGAATGGTTGTCGTGCCCGGAGGCTGCGTTGTCGGCATCGACGGGGGCCACCGACTCGAGATTGGACTCCCGGAGAAATTCTTCCATCTGCGAACGATGCCCATACATGGCCACCAGGAAGCGAATGGGATCGACCTGGGCCAGCAGTTCGGTCTCATAGGCGTCGATGCCGTCGGCGCCCCCCTTGATCAGTCCTAACGCCCGTTTCAGGCCAGGCACGAGATTGGTCAGACCGGCGCCGCCCCGGGGAACCAGGAGGCTGCCGTCCTGCCGATTGACGTGGGTCCAGGAGTGGGTCCCGCCGGCGCCGATGTAGGCCGAGGCGCCCATGCCTGCCACGATGGGAATCCCATAGAGGCGTCCCAGATCCAGATAGGGACGGATATCCTGGCCGGCCTGTCCCCTGAGGTCCTGCAGCGGGTCGAGCTGGACCTGGTCGACAAGTTTCTCGCGGCACCAGCGCTCCACGTCCAGACCCTGCGCCAGATTGTTGAACAGCCCCGCCGCCGGAATGCGCACGGCCACGGGAACGGTCCGATCGAGGGCGGCGAGTCCGGCCTTCAGGTCGCGCAGCACCTGGGTGAAGAAGTCCGCCCGCCAGCGGACCCAATCGCGGTAGGGCCGGCCGGCGGAGACGTCGATCTTTCTGGGGTCCACCCCGGTCGCCTTTCGATAAGCCGCGACCATCTCAGGGTTGTAAAGAAGCATGGGGACCTGGCGGTCGCATCCCACCAACAGGCCGTCCGCCCCCCGCTCGGCCACCTCCAGCAGGATATCGACCCGTTCCTTCCGGACCTGGGGGAAGTAGTAGCTCAATCCCCTGGAGTCGGAACCGTCCTTGGCGATCCTCCACCATTGCTGATGCCGCCGGTAAAACTCGCTGGCGAATATGCCTCCGTAGCGGTCGGCGCCATAGTGGCGCTGCATGGCCAGCCAGGGCCAGACCTGCGCGCGGCAGTCTTCCCGGGTCCCGTTGACCTGGGTCAAGGCATCGTATTCGTTGATCATGTGGATGCGCCGGCCGTAGTCGTGGGGGGAAAAATCCCGGTTTTGCTTCGCCTCCTCGTAGGAGGCGCAGGGGAAACGGGTCGTCCGGGGAAGCCGGCTGTGGTACTCGACCCATGACCGGCCCACCGACCAGCCGATGGCCCCGAATCCCAATTCGGACTGTCCGCAGGCGATGCTCCGGAACTGGTCCGGAAGGAGCCGGGCCCAGACCACGTCGAAGTAGCAGGCCCAGTCGTTCACCGCCGACAGCGGCGTTGGCGGCGAAGACATCCGGTTCTTGAGCTTCCGGGCCGATTGGGGCGTGACCGGAACCAGCCGCAGGAGGGTGGCCATGCCCCGCTGTTGGCCGGCCTTCTTCCAGTCGAGCCACCTCCCGGGATCGCCGGCAGAGTAGAAACGAATGACTTCTCCGGTCAGATCCGCGGCGGTGACGAAGGTCTCCTCCCCCAACTGGGTCGGCGGAGCGTCCCGAATCAACCCTTCCCGGCCCACCTGAACGTGCAGACCCGAACCTCCCGTCCCCAGAAAGACGGCATAGGTTCCCTGGACGGGTGGACGAAAGGTCACGGGAGGGGCGGTGTAGTCCCCTCTCCCCACCAAAACGACGCCATCATTGGGCAGTGGTTTCCATTCCCAGGATTCCGCGTCGAGGGGACTGTCCCCCCAACGGCCGTGGGCGCGCTGAAAGTTACGGACCCGGATCTCGGGACGCCCGGGGTCGATCCGAAGACGCCAAGTGGCCAGGGGGGTGAGCGGGAGACTGTCCGGCGGCTCGGTTCTCCGCCGGTAGTCCAATGCGGGGCCGTCCGGCCAAAGCCGTCCACCCACGTTGGGCAGAAACTGCACCCGGTAGTTCCCGTCGGGCCAACCCCCGACCGGGACCGGAACCTTCCGAACTCCCTCCTGGCGAGTCAGCGTGAGCTCCCTCGTCCAGAGGGACTTGCCGGAGGCGTCAGAGATCCTCATCTCGCCCTCGACTCGTTCCGGTCCGGCGCCGGGACGGACCTCTGCCAACAGGGAGAAACGATCCTGGTGGAGGAGGACGTCCGGGTGCATCCGAAGCGAGATCAGATTGGCGGAGGCCAGCTTGGGATCGAATACGACCCGCTCCGGTCCGCCGTCGACGAAACGCAGGGCCTTGACCGGGAGTCCGCCCTCGCCCATCCCCAGCCGTTCGGTCGTCACCTCCCGGCTGAGTTGCTGGCGGAAAACCCAGGTCTTCGTCCAGTCGCGGACTGTCACCTGGAGTTCGATCTGGTAGCCGCGAAAATAGACGGCGCCCGCTTCAAATTCGTAACGGCCGGGAGCGGTCAGAGGTCCCAGCTCGAAGCTGATCCGGCGACGGAACGATCGAGTCTCGGTGACGGTCCGGCCGGACGGCAGACGCCGGGTCACCCGTCCCTGGAACTCCAGGTCTCCAGGCTCGAGAACGGTGAAGCCCAATCGATGGTGGACTCCCGGAACCAGCCGCAACTCCCGGCCGGACGGATCGACGTCCACCCCATCGAAGGAGAGCTTCACCCCGGCAGAGGTTTCGGCGGCCACGGGTAGTGGGATCAGAAGGCACAGAATCGAAAGACGTCTCCAGGTCCTCATCGGTGAGACTCCTGTGAAGGTCCGGGCATGGGTCACGCCGTTCTTGTCGGTCCCGGGGATTTCCCCCCGCCGATCCTGACACCCGGCGACGGCTTTTTCCACAGCCCTTCCACAACCTTTCCTCACTCGGATCGAGGCGGCGCCGCGGATATCATGGGAGGGACGGGAAACATTCCTCGATGGCATGGGACCTTGGCGTCCAGGGATGCCGGTGAGGATCGGACTGGCAAGAGCTTCCAAGGAAATGAAACTGGCGGGGATTCTGCTGTCGGGACTCGGTCTTATTCTGTCGGCCTCGACTTCCTGCAGACGGAATTCCCAAACGGTTCCTCCCGACGAGTACGGTTCCCTCTACCCCGTGACGCTGCGCCTGAACAACGGCACGCCCCTTCTCGAGATCGGCTTCAGTTCGCGAGGGGTCCAGGAACTGACGACCTTGGACGAACCCGAACTGGACTGGATCCATCCGGGCGCCTACAGCGCCTGGGACTATACGGAGTGGCACTGGTGGAAGGGGCATCCGTTCGACTTTCGCGCTCGCGGCTTCGAAAACCCGGCCTACTGGGACTCTTTTCGTCCCCGTTTCCAGGGGAATCCGCGAGTGGATGCAGAGAGGATGGGCAAGGGATACCTGGGGATTGAATTCGAAACCGACGGTTTCACGTTTCGACAGGACTATCTCCTGCCCGCCACGGCCGTCCGCGATCGAGTTTACTGGGACATGATCTTCACCGCCGCCAACTCGACCGGGCGATCGATTGAAGAGTACGGGCATTTTTTTGCCTGCTACACCTCGGTCAACGGCCGGCGTTCCCACTGGTTCTGGGACGCCGGAGGAGAGTTGGCGCTCTGGGCGGATCGAGGAGTCGGCCATCTGGACGGCTACGTGAGCAGTCCGGAAGCCTATTTTCAACGAGCAGGGAAAATTCCCCATTGCCCCCGGGGGGGCGGCCGCCTGATCGGCACTTGGCATCATCCGGTGCTGGTTTCCCGATCCTCACCCGCGGGCTGGCGATCAGTGATCCTGCTGGACCCGGAGACCACGGCCGCCGTCACCTGCGGCATGGAGGGGACCGCCATGGACTTCATCTTCTACCCCGGCCACAAAAGGCGTGTCTTTCCGCCCGAAGACAGATTCCGGTCCCATCTCCGGCACCTCATGGTGAAGCATCCCGGGCTCCCGACCCGCGACCAACTGGAGGACTGGTGGTCGGAGTTCCAGCGGGCGAGGCCGGATCTCGCAAGGCGGCTGGACGATCTTGGAGAGTGACGGGACCAGCGGCCGTTCCCGGCGCCTCAATCCCCGGCGACGGCGTGAAGGAGCCGGAGCAAACTTTCGCGAACCTTGGCTTCGGCCTCCACCGCCAGATAGCTGGACCGCGCCCGCCAGGTTTCATAGCCCCCCAATTCGTGCTGCCGGACGGTGGGAAGGTAACCGTTGTAACCATTGGCCAATTCGATCACGAAAGTCGGCCGCAGCGGGCTCTCCTTCTTGATGGCCAGACCGGTCTCGACGAAGGTCTCGCAGGGTGTGCTGACGATTCCCAGGTCCCCGATGCGGATCGCCTGCAGCCGGACCGGAACCCTTGCCGGATATTCGGCCAGCAGCACCGTCTCGCGGGCGTAGATGGCCCGGCGTTCCCGGTAGGGACCGGGTCCCGCGTCTGCCAGGATCTTCCGGGCCCGATCCAGGTCGTCCCGGTCCGGCAGTCGGACCCCCAGTTCGATTTCCGCCTGTCTGGAAGCCAGATGCACCCAGTCGTGATACTCGATCCTGCGGTAGGCATGATGCGCCGAATCGGCCACGTCGGCCGCCACCCGCCGGATCTGCTCGAAGGGCCGGCGGCGGACACCCGGCTCGAAGAAGTTGACGTTGTTGATGTCGGCGCTGGTTCCGTTGGACATGATGCCCACGAAGGGAGGCTCCACCTTTTCGGCTCCGACGCGCTGGGCGATCTGCTTGGCGAATTCTCCGAAGTAGTCCGCCGAGAGGCCGCCGGGCGCCACACCCCCCACGTAGTGCAGCGAGTAATTGGCCAGCAGGGCCAGCGGACGCCCGTCCCGGAACTGCACCGAGAGGACGGGAACCTCCGGATCGATGGGACCGGCCGGCGCCAGCAACCGGCTGCTGCCCGACGCCGGATTCATCTGCACGCGATCGGTCCCGGCGTCGAACGGATCCACATACCGGTAACCGGGACGCATGAACCAGCGCCGGTTGAAAACCTGGCGGGCGTTGTTGCCCACCGCCCAACCGACTCGCGCCGCTTCCAGCCGGGAGGCGGCTTCGACGATGGAAAGGGCGATTCGTTCCTTCAGGAACTCCCGGTAGGCGGCTTCAGGCTCGCTCTGGAAGACTCCGCCGACGGTGACGGCGGAATGAGTGTGGGTTGCCGACACCAGCATGTTCCCGGCTGGGATGCCGGTCGAAGCCGACGCCTTCTCGCGGGCGGCGTCGATGATGTCCCGGGGAATCATGCAACTGTCGACGACCACGATGGCGATCCGGACCGTTCCGTTGTCCAACACCAGGGCGCGCGAGTTGAGGGGATCGTGGGCCTTCCCTGCCGAGCGGTCGCTCATGCTCCCGTTGGACGAGACCGGAAAAGTCCGGGGAGTGACGTCGATCACCGAGGCGCCGGCACGCAGGGCCTTCTCCTCTCCCTGAGCTTCGGATGGCCGGCCCGTTCCCATCAAGCCCAGAACCACCAGACCGGAGACAGGAAGCCACCGCCGCAAAGTCGTATTCAATTTCATCGTTCGCCACTCCCGGAGATTCGGAGCGAAAAGGTCGCCCCAAGAGTTTCCTCACCTGCACGAATCAGATTCTGGGCACGGGGAACTTATTTCTCAACACCCGGGTCCAGGGTGTTCGACTGATTCTGAAGGCCGTTGGTTCGCGCCCGGCGGCCACCGGGCGATTACCGGCACGTGAAACGCACCCTCCGCGGCAGTGTAGCCCCGGCCGAAAAGCGGAGCTTCGCCGCCCCGCTCCTTGCCCAACTCCGCGCTCCTTGCCCAACTCCAGACTGCCCCCATTTCCCTTCCCGCCCCGAGATCCAGACTGTCCCCATTTCCCCGCGCCCCCTGAGATCCAGACTGTCCCCATTTCCCTTTCCACTTTTCCGGACTGTCCCCATTCCCCCCAGCGGACGCCCGTCCCGGGACTGCACCGAGAGGACGGGAACCTCCGGATCGATGGGACCGGCCGGCGCCAGCAACCGGCTGCTGCCCGACGCCGGATTCATCTGCACGCGATCGGTCCCGGCGTCGAACGGATCCACATACCGGTAACCGGGACGCATGAACCAGCGCCGGTTGAAAACCTGGCGGGCGTTGTTGCCCACCGCCCAACCGACTCGCGCCGCTTCCAGCCGGGAGGCGGCTTCGACGATGGAAAGGGCGATTCGTTCCTTCAGGAACTCCCGGTAGGCGGCTTCAGGCTCGCTCTGGAAGACTCCGCCGACGGTGACGGCGGAATGAGTGTGGGTTGCCGACACCAGCATGTTCCCGGCTGGGATGCCGGTCGAAGCCGACGCCTTCTCGCGGGCGGCGTCGATGATGTCCCGGGGAATCATGCAACTGTCGACGACCACGATGGCGATCCGGACCGTTCCGTTGTCCAACACCAGGGCGCGCGAGTTGAGGGGATCGTGGGCCTTCCCTGCCGAGCGGTCGCTCATGCTCCCGTTGGACGAGACCGGAAAAGTCCGGGGAGTGACGTCGATCACCGAGGCGCCGGCACGCAGGGCCTTCTCCTCTCCCTGAGCTTCGGATGGCCGGCCCGTTCCCATCAAGCCCAGAACCACCAGACCGGAGACAGGAAGCCACCGCCGCAAAGTCGTATTCAATTTCATCGTTCGCCACTCCCGAAAGATTCGGAGCGAAAATGTCGCCCCAAGAGTTTCCTCACCCGCACGAATCAGATTCTGGGCACGGGGAACTTATTTCTCAACACCCGGGGTCCAGGATGTTCGACTGATCCTGAAGGCCGTTGGTAATCGCCCGGCGGCCACCGGGCGATTACCGGCACGGGAAATGCACCCTCCGCGGCAGTGTAGCCCCGGCCGAAAAGCGGAGATTCGCCGCCCCGCTCCTTGCGCAA
>JAPPLF010000024.1:0-56691 GCA_028874215.1 Acidobacteriota bacterium | reverse complement strand
CTCCAGACTGTCCCTGTTTGAGTTTCCCCCAGATCCAGACTGTCCCCATTCCCCCCGAGATCGGGACTGTCCCCATTTCCACTGAGATCCAATTTCCCGAGATCCAGACTGTCCCCATTTCCCTTTCCACTTTTCCGGACTGTCCCCATTTCCACGAGATCGGGACTGTCCCCATTCCGTGAGATCCAGACTGTCCCCATTTCCCAACTCCAGACTGTCCCTGTTTGAGTTTCCCCCAGATCCAGACTGTCCCCATTCCCCCGTGAGTCTCCCCCATTTCCGGACTGTCCCCATTCCCCCCGAGATCGGGACTGTCCCCATTTCCAGGGACCCCCGTGAGATCCAGACTGTCCCCATTTCCAGGGACCCGGCTCCCGGCTTGGAGCGGACGGCCTCGACAGGTAGTCTTGATGGAAACCTGGGTCGTGGAATGAAGAGAGTGATGTCCGGACGCGATGCCGGCAAGCGGCGAGAACCACGCCGTCCGGGTACGGTGCTGCTGGCCATGGGGTGGTTGGCCGGTTGCGCCCTGGCTCCGGAGGCGGAGTCCCCGGACAGCGGCTTCAGCATCGCCGAGAGCGGAGAGGAAATCGTCATCTCGGGACCGGCCCTGGAGGCCCGGATCCGGAAGCAGGGCTACGTCAGCGGCGTCGCCGGAGGCTCGTTCCTGGACCGGAAGACAGGCTTTCGCGACGCCGGACACGGTCTCCATATCGCCGACTTCCTGCTGGAGCCGGGCCGCGCCGAATCCCATGGTCGCCGGCTCCCCGAGGAGTTGCGCTACCTGGATGACCCTCTCATCCATGGATTGCGCCCCAAGCGGATCGTGGAGGGTCCCCAGATCTGCACCCGGGCGCGGCGCCTCTCGCCCCGGCTGGTCGAAGGGCCGGACTTCGTGGCGGTCACCATGGACTTCACGTACACCGTGGCGGCGCCGGGAAAGCAGCCGGGATCGAAGTGGACCCAGACCATCGTGTTTCCGGCAGGCAAACGCTATTTCGTGTCCAGCGACCGGATCGACACGGTCAACGACAGCGACTCCTTGTTGCTCCGCATCGACATGCCCGGCCACATCAAGCACCGGGAGGGTGACGTCTTCAGCGAGGTCTATCTGAGCTACTTCGGCAAGATTCCGGCGGACCGGTTCCTCACCGATTTCGGCCCCGACGGGCGCTTCAACTATCGTGCAGACCGGAACGAACTCCCGCCCAGGTTCATTCGAGCCTATCGGTTGAGGGATCCGGACACGGGGCGGAAGGGACCGTGGCTCGCCGGCATGACCCTGGACCCGGACACCGTGTACGAGGCCTGGTGCCACCAGCGGGGCTATGTCTGCATGATCCAGGAACTGGGCGGCAAGCCGGTCCGGGCCGGAGAGTCCTTCGGCGCCGCTTACATCGTCGGCTACTTTGACAATATCAAGGAGATGCACCGGGTCTACGACCGCTACGCCGGTCACCGCGGTCTCCAGGTGGACCGGAATCGGTGGCGGTTGACGGAACGGGTGCCGGTGAGGGAAAAGACGGAGTGAAGGTCCGGAGATGAGAGGGTGGACTCGGAAGGGAGGCTGAGGGTGATCCGGGTGGTTTGCCTGATTCTGGCCGCCGCGTTTCTGTCGGTGAGCCTTGCAGCGGGACGCGACAGCCGACTGCCCGGGACCCGTCCCCTGCGCATGGATGGGGACCTGTCCCTTCAACTCGTGGAGGCGGTCGACCGGTTCCTGTTGCGGCAGATTTCCGAGTCGCCGAAGTCAAGAGAGAGATTCTGGAGCCGGGACTACTCCTCCCCCCAGGCGTACCTGGAATCGATCGAGCGGAACCGGAATCGATTTCGACGCCGCATCGGCGCGGTGGACGACAGACTTCCGGTGCGGGACCTGGAGCTCGTGGCGACTCTCACGAGTCCGTCCCTGGTGGCCGAGAACAGGCGACTCCGAGTGTACGCCGTCCGCTGGCCGGTCTTGGACGGCGTGGACGCGGAAGGGTTGCTGTTGGAGCCTGCCGGGAAAGCCAGCGCCCAGGTCGTGGTCATCCCCGACGCCGACTGGACACCCGAGATGTTGGCGGGCCTGGACCCGCAGACCCCGCCCCGGCTTCAGGCCGCCCGGATTCTGGCGGAGGCGGGTTGCCGGGTCCTGGTGCCGGTGCTGATCGACCGCAGGAACACCTGGTCGGGAAACCCCAGGGTCCGGATGAGCAACCAGACGCACCGGGAATTCATCTACCGGCAGGCCTACTTCATGGGGCGCCATCTGCTCGGTTACGAGGTACAGAAGGTCCTGGCGGCCCTGGACTACTTCGCCCGCAACGTGTCCGGCGCGGCGGGCTTCGACACTCCTCTGGGGATCGCCGGCCACGGGGAGGGCGGCCTGGTCGCCCTCTATGCCGCCGCATTGGATCCAAGGGCGCGGGCCACTTTGGTGAGCGGCTACTTCCAACCGCGGGAGCGCGTCTGGCAGGAGCCCGTCTACCGCAACGTCTGGGGCCTGCTCCAGGAATTCGGGGACGCCGAGATCGCGAGCCTGATCGCGCCCCGCGCACTGACGGTGGAGGCCTCCCGCGGTCCGGAGGTTCCCGGCCCTCCGCCGCCTCGAAACGGCCGCATGGACGCGTCGTCCGGCAAGCTGGAGACTCCGCCCCTGGACGGTGTCCGGGCCGAGTTCCGGCGGGCCCGCGAGCATTTCAAACGGCTCGGCTTTCCGGACCGCCTCCGGCTGGTCGTCAGCGGCTCCGGAAAGGGCCCCCCGTTCTCCCCCGAAGCACTTGAGGAACTGCTCTCAGCCCTGGACGGCGGACTCACCCTTCCCGGTGAGATCACCCGGACGGAGCCACTGCGGGATCGGCGTGCCGATTTCGACCCCGCGACGCGGATGGAGCGCCAGTACCGGCAGTTGGTGGAGCATTGCCAGCAACTGATGAGACTCGGTTCCTTTCGGCGCCGACAGTTCTGGTCCGGGGCGGACGCCTCGTCCCTGGACCGATGGGCTCGAACCTCGCGCCAATACCGGGCGCACCTGTGGCATGAAATCATCGGATGGCTTCCCCCGGCCAGCGTCAAGCCCAATCCGCGGACGCGCCAGATCTACGAAACGGACCTCTGGAAGGGTTACGAGGTGGTGCTCGACACTTGGCCCGGCGTCTTCAGCTACGGCGTGATCCTGGTGCCCGGGGATCTGAAACCGGGAGAACGGCGCCCCGTCGTGGTCGCCCAGCATGGCCGGGCCGGGAGACCGCAGGACGTCTGCGACCCGGCGAAAGACGAGGCGCCCTACCATGCCTTCGGCGCAAAGCTGGCGGACCGGGGGTTCGTCGTCTACGCCCCTCAGAACCTCTACATCGGCGAGGAGAAGTACCGCGCATTGCAACGGAAGGCGAATCCTCTCAAGCTGACCTTCTTCGCCCCCATGGTGCGCCAACACCAGCGGGTCTTGGAGTGGCTCGCCACGCTCCCCTTCGTCGACGCCGATCGCATCGGTTTCTACGGGCTCTCCTACGGCGGCAAGTCGGCCATGCTGATCCCGGCGGTGCTGGAGAACTATGCGCTTTCCATCTGTTCCGGCGACTTCAATGAGGAGGTCTGGAAACATGTGAGCATCGATCTCCCCTACAGCTTCATGTTGACCAAGCAGCATGAGCACAGCGAGTTCGATTTCGGCGAGAAGTTCAATTACGCCGAGATCGCCGGCCTGATCGCACCCCGGCCCTTCATGGTGGAGCGGGGGCATCGAGACGGCGTGGGGGAGGACGAGTGGGTGGCCTTTGAATACGCCAAAGTGCGCCGCCTCTATGTGAATCTGGGAATCGGGGACCGGACCCGGATCGAGTACTTCGACGGAGGCCACGAGATCCACGGCAAAGGCACCTTCGAGTTCCTCCACCGGCACCTGCGCTGGCCGGCACGTTGATTTCCGGCCAACCGCTTCCCTCCTCTGCAAGTTGGAGAGATAATACCGTCAAGTTCCATGTCGGCACGACGTTCCCTGAAGTTGCCCGTCATCACGGTCTGCCTGCTGATCCTGGCCGCTTGCAAAGCGCCTCCCGGGACGCCGGAGCCCGTTGCCGTTGAGCAAGAGGATTCGAACCGGGATGGGCGGATGTTCCGGGCGTTCCACCACATCGGGCTTCCCACCGAAGATCCCCAGCCTGACGAAACCTATGTGGAAGAAACCAAGGTCTGGGTGACCGATCCGGCCGATCATCCGTTCCGCGTCGAGTATCTCCGTTACGAGGCCGACTCGCCCGTCACCGGCCCCTTGCGGGAAAAGGCTCACGTGGCCTATCGCGTCGAAGAACTCAAGACGGCGCTCGAAGGCAAGGATCTGCTCCTGGAGCCCTTCACCCCCATGCCCGGCCTCAGCGTCGCCTTCTTCGAGGAGGACGGGGTCGTGATCGAGTACATGCAGTTTGAAGGGGGCGCCACCGAGTTCGACGATCTGAATTGAGGACGGGCCGCATCGCCCAATCAGGAGAACAGGCTCTCCAGCGTGACCTCTTCCTGTCGGCCCAGTGAGCGCTTTCCCGCTTCCAGCGCCGCGATGACTTCGACTTCCTCCTCGATGGGCACCGATTCCTCACCGGTCCGGACGTATTCCAGGACCGCATTCAGCAGGTGCCAGTAGAGGTCGCTCAGATCGGGCTTCACCGTGCGCCAACCCTTCTTGCCGAAGAGGCTGATCTGATACCCGGAACGCATCCACTGCCGCTCCCCCACCATCAACACCACGTCGCGGTGGTCGGCGAACCGGATCCGGACCACGTTCAGGCCGGGCTGGCCCACGTTCACGGCCGAAACGGCGCCCCCTCCCAGCACGGCATAGATCATGGAAAGGGCGTGGATGCCGTAGTAGATCAGTTCGTTGGCGCAGACGGCCTGGGCCAGATAGACGGGGCCCAGTTCCGGCAGTTGCGCTCTCAGCCGCAGGATATCCGGAACGAACCTCAGAGAACTGGCCGACATGAACGGAGTCCCGGTCTCGCGAGCCACGTCCGCCACCGCTTTGGCGCCGCGGGCGCTCATGGCCAGCGGTTTGTCGCAGAACGTGGGGATTCCAGTTCTCAAGGGATGGATCGCATACCTGGAATGCTCGCCCGACCCGTCGTCGACGAGGATCGCCAGGTCGACGCCGGCGGCGCATGCTTCCGGCGTCCGGCAGACGGTGGGAATGTTGCAGGCGGCGGCCAGACGTCGGGCCCAGACCCGCTCCTGGTCCCACACCTTGACCACCCGGGCGCCCTTGATCCGTTTCCGGGACCGGACGAAGGTCCAGTCGTACTTGCGGACTTCCGATTCGTCGAACCCGTTGAAGGTGGAGGCGAAGGCGGTCCCGTGATGGGAGCCGGGCCTTCGGGGTTCCTTCCCGTAGCGATAGGTGGCCGCCGAGATGAGACCGATGCGCACGCTGTCGCTCCCTTCGCGCCGGGGGGCCGGCTTGACTCGCCGTGACGCGCCAACCTATTCTGCCACAACACTATATCCGGGGAGATCCGAAGATCCCCCCCCGCTTCGTCCGGCGCCAGGCGGTACCCGGCGTATCCTTCCGGGAGCAGGAACATGGACAAGACGAGATACGGAGTCATCGGGCTGGGCTGGTTCGGAGAGAAGCACCTGGAAGCGCTCACCGGCAACCCGGGCGTCGAGATCCATGCCCTGTGCACCCGGACCCCGGAACGGCTGGCCCAGGTCGCCGAACGCTTCCAGGTCCGGAGGACCTACACCGACTATCGCGAGATGCTGGCCGATCCGGGGCTGGACAGCGTCAGCATCACCACCATGTGGGACCAGCATCGGGACCCCACCCTGGCGGCGCTGGAGGCCGGAAAGCACGTCTTTCTGGAGAAGCCCATGGCATCCACCGTGGAAGACTGCCAAGCCATCGTGGACGCGGCGGCGGCTTCGCCGGGCAAGTTCATGGTGGGTCACATCTGCCGCTTCAATCCCCGCTACGCCGCGGCCAAGCAGGCGGTGGACGAAGGCCGGCTGGGAAGGATCGTGGCGCTCTACGCCCGGCGCAACCTCCCGGCCTGGATCGGGTCCCAGGTGCTGGACAAGATCGGCCCCATCATCGGAGACGGCGTTCACGACACCGACCTCATGCTCTGGTTCACCGGCGCCCGGATCGTCAGCGCCTATGGCCAGACGGTGGCGGTCCACGGGCACAGGTACCCCGACGCGGGACACGCCATGTACCGGTTCGACAATGGAGCCACCGGAGTGATCGAAGACGTCTGGTGCCTGCCGGAGAAGACCCCTTTCCAGATCGACGAGCGGATGGAGGTCATCGGCACCGAAGGATCGATTCAGGTCCATGACACCCATCCCAACCTGACCATCGTCGACGGGGAGGGGGTCCGCTGTCCGGACACCACCTATTGGCCGGATATTCACGGGGCCTGCACCGGAGCCCTGCGGGAAGAGTTGAACTACTTCGTCCGCAGCATCATCGACGATACCCCGATCGAGGTGATCACGCCCCAGGAGTCTCTGGAGGCGGTTCGCGCCTGCCTGGCGGCCGAAGAGTCCGCCAGGACCGGACAGGTCGTCCATTTGGACCAGGGCGGTTTCGAGCGGTGAAGCCGGGGGGTTGGCCATCATGACGAAATTCACCGTGGGATGGATCGCCGTCCTGTTTTCCTTCCTGGCTCAATCCGGTTCCGCCGGCTGGGTCACGTTGCCGGTCCCGGGAACGCACGGCTTCAAGGGCTTCGGCTGGTACCGCACCTGGTTCAAACCGCCCCAACGGTTCTTCGCCAAGCACGACCGGGACCTGTGGGGCGAATCGGTGATCTTCAACGTCCGGGGCCTGGCCGGCGCGCACGAGGTCTACGTCAACGGAAAACGCATCGGCGGCGGCGGAAGCTTTCCCCCCGGATTCGAGGACGGACGGAAGGGCAATCACCAGCACAAGGTCCCGTCCGGCAGCCTGGTGCCCGAGGCCTGGAACCAGCTCGCGGTCCGGGTCTACTCCCCCGGCGGCGAAGGCGGCTTTCTGGGCGAAGCTCCCTTCCTCATGAACTACTTTCTGGAATGCGTCTTCGCGGGTCCTTGGGAGTTCCAACCCGGCGATGCGGGCGCCGACTTCGGCGGCGTGCTCGACCGGCGGCCCGAAGGCTCGGCCTTCGACCGGTTTCGCGAGTCCAACCGGGTGCTGGCGGAGGCGGACCGGTTCGTCCCCGGCCAAAAGCTTCCGCCGCTGGAATCGTTTCGAACGATGAAGGCGGCGGACGATCTCGTGGTGGACCTGATGCTGGCGGAACCGCTGGTGGCGCAGCCGACCCACTTCAGCTTCGATTCCCGCGGGCGCCTCTGGGTCTCCCAGTTCCGGCAGTATCCGTTTCCCGCGGGACTCGAGATGATCAGCCGGGACCGCTACTACCGCTCGCACTACGACAAGGTGCCCCCGGCGCCTCCGCTCCACGACCGCGGGCGCGACGTGATCTCCATTCACGAGGACACCACCGGCGACGGCAGGTACGACCGCCACAAGGTCTTCCGGGACGGCTTGAACATGGCCAACGCGGCCCTGCGCGGCCGCGGCGGAGTGTGGGTGATGCACACCCCGTACCTGCTCTTCTATCCCGACCGGGACTTCGACGACGTCCCCGACGGGCCGCCGGAGGTCCATCTCCAGGGATTCGGCCTGGAGGACACCCACGCCATCGCCAACGGACTGGTCTGGGGAATGGACGGGTGGCTCTATGGAACCCAGGGCAGCACCACGGCCTGCCACGTGACCCGTCCCGGAATCGACGCGCCGGACGCTCCCGCGGTCTACTACCAGGGTTGCATGGTCTGGCGCTATCACCCCGAGACCCGGCGCTTCGAACTCTTCTCCCAGGGCGGCGGCAACAACTTCGGGCTGGAGGTGGACGGCGACGGCCGGCTCTTCACCGGACACAACGGCGGCCAGACCCGAGGCTGGCACTTCCTGCAGGGCGGCATGCACCTGATGCAGGGCACGACCCCCAACAAGTTCGGTCCGCCCCGCAATCCCTTCAGCTTCGGGGACCTGCCCAAGATGGTCAGCGAACAGGACATCCGCCGTTTCACCCACTTCGGCGCCGTGGTGGAGGCCACGGCCATTCCCGGCAAGTACCAGGACTCGCTCTTCAGCGTGGACCCGCTTCACAACTTCGTCGTGGCCAGCCGGCGGATTCGCAACGGCGCCACCTTCAGGACCAGCGATCTGGACAAGGTGCTGACCTCCGGGGACTTCGCCTTCCGCCCGGTGTTCATCGGCAATGCACCCGAAGGCTCGATCCTGATCGCCGACTTTTACAACCACTACATCGCCCATGGTCAGCACTACCAGAGCCAGATCGATCCCGGCACGGGGCGGATCTTCCGGCTCCGGGGCAAGCGGGAACCGCTGGAGCGGGACCTGAACCTGCAGGCCAAGTCCACCGATCGACTGTTGGAGCTGCTGGGCCACCCCAACCGCTGGCACCGGCACACCGCCGTCCGGCTGCTGGGCGAGCGCAAGGACCCCGGCTCGGCCGTCCGGTTGCGGCAACTGGTGGGAAGCGGCTCGGACCTCCAGTCGCTCTCCGCGCTCTGGGCCCTGTACCAGGCCTTCGGCTTGGATCAGGCGACGGCCCTGGCCGCACTGCGGCACGGACACCCCATGGTCCGCTACTGGGCCGTCCGCCTGATCTGCGACGACGTGGGCTTCGCCAATCGGCGCACCACCGTGGGTCTCGCCGACAGCCTGGGGGAATTGAAGGATGGACCCACGCGGGTTCCCCGCCGGCTCTTCCAGGCCATCCTGGAGGGCGCAGCCGGCGAGAGGGACGCCGAGGTGCGGTCCCAGATGGCCGCGTCGGCCCGGCGGCTGCCCGTGGATCAGGCCCTTCCCCTCGTGACGGCCCTGCTGCGGCACGGCGAGGACGTCGACGACCCGTACCTGCCGCTGCTCACGTGGTGGGTCCTGGAAACCAATCTGGATCCCCAGCGGGAAGCCGTCCTGGAGCTGTTCGAAAGTTCGGAGTTCCGCCGCCAGCCGATGGTGAGACGGCACATTCTGGAACGGGTGATGCGGGCCCTGGCCCTGAAGGGGAAGAGCGGCGACCTGGAAGACTGCGCGCGGCTGCTGGAACTGGCGGCAGATGGAGAGGAAGAAGACTCGTTGCTCAAAGGGTTCGAGCTGGCCTACGCCGGCCGGCGGATCGGCGGCTTGCCGGACCGCCTGGTCCGGGGTCTGGTGGCAAGCGGCCGTTCCTCCCTGGAGCTGCGGGTTCGGTTGGGGGCCGCCGATGCGTCCCGGGCCGCAGTCGAGCTGCTCCTGAATCCTGAAGCCCCCCTCGAGGAACGGACGGCGGTGGCCCGGACGCTGGGCGAGGTGAGGTCCGAAGACAGTGTCGAGCCGCTGATCCGGGTCGCGACCGCACCCGAGCCGCCGCTCCAGCGGGCGGCGCTGGCGGCCCTCTCGTCCTTCAACGATCCTGAGATCGGCAACCAGGCGCTGGCGCGGTTCTCGCAATACCCGGAGGAAGCCAGACCGGCCTTCTTCGACCTGATGCTGAGCCGGCCGGTCTGGACGCGGCAGTTGATCCAGGCCGTCTCCGGGGGCGGGTTGGCGCCGGAGCTGGTGCCGGACGGCGTCGCCGAGCGGCTGAGACGGGATCGGGACCGGGAGATCGCCGGCCTGGCCCGGGAACACCTGGGCGGCGGGGAGGACCTGGGCCGGGAGGACTTCCGGCGACGGATCGCCGGACTCCGGTCGATTCTGGCGGACGGGACCGGGAATCCGTACGCCGGCGAGGCCGCCTACTCGCGGCGGTGCGGCTCCTGCCACAAGCTGTTTCACAAGGGGGGCGACAGTGGACCCGATTTGACCGCTTACCAGCGGGGCGACCTGGGGGCGCTGCTCATCGGCATCGTCGATCCCGACGCGGAGATTCGCGAGGGCTTCGAGTACGTGACGCTGGTCACCCGGGAAGGACGAACCTTGAGCGGCTTCCTGACCGACCAGGACACGCAGGTCGTCGTCTTGCGGGGAATGTCGGGAGAGGACATTCGAGTCGAGCGCCGGCAGGTCGAGTCCATCGAACCCATGGGACGCAGCTTCATGCCCGCCCGGCTGCTGGAAGGACTGAGCGACCAGGAACTCCGGGATTTCTTCGCCTACCTGAGAATCTCTCAGCCCATCAGCCGGTAGGCGCAGGCGGCGGCAAAACGGGGTTCGCCCAGATCCTCCAGCCAGAACGGTTCGGACGGAAGGTGCGGGAAGCGAAACACCGCCGACCGCTCGCCCTCGATCATCGTGCGCGGCACCTCGAAACGGGATGGACTCAGCGAGAATCCGGTTCCCAAGGCCTTGATCAGCGCCTCCTTCAGGCTCCAGAGCCGGTAGAAAAGATCCGCCTTCCCGCGCCCGGCGGCCGCGGACAGCGCGAGTCGTTCCCGGGGACTGTAGACCCTGCCCCCGATCCCGTCGAAATCCCTGCCGGGTGTGCGCACCTCCAGATCCACCCCGAGTCCTTCCCGATTCGCGAACCCGATCAATCCGTGCCGTCCGCTGTGGCTCACATTGAAGTTGGACTCCGACGCCACCCCGTTCACCTTCGCGAACGGCTTGCCGTGCTCGAGATAGCCGAAGGACAGTTCCCGGTTGGAACACCCCAGCCGATGGCAGAGGTTGATCCGGAGCGCCGCCCGGCAGAGCGCATACTGGCGCCGGGCGCCCGTGACCACGAACCGGTTCCACCGCGCCTGCTCGCCTTCGTCGAGCACCGCGAAGGCCCGTGCTTCGCGATCGGCATCGGGCTGGAGGTCGACGTGAAGGATGACGGACCCTTGGTCCTCGCGCCACGGAGTCCACCAGGCGCCGGAGGCGGTCATGGGACGGCCGCTTTCCGGGGAGCCAGGGTCACCTCCCGCAGGTAGGCGCCGATTCCCCGGCGCCGGTTCCACTGCCGCGGATACCCCAGGGACACCTCCCGGAATGGCACGCCGTCAAGCCACTGTGTGCCCCGGATGTGGAGATGGCCGTACACCACGGCGCAGGCGTTGAAACGGCGGTGCCAACCCCGGGTCCGGCGGGTTCCGCACCAGGGAGTGAATCGGGGCACCCGCGGCAGCACGGCGTGCTCTTCTTCAAGCGGAAAGTGATTGATCAGGACCTTGCGAAGATTCGCAGGATACGCCGCAAGCCGGGAGGCGGCGTCCTCGCAGCGGGCGGCGCACCACGACTCCCGATCCGGATACGGGTCCGGACGCAGCATCATTTCGTCGGCGCAGGCGGAGCCGGTTTCCCGGGCCCACCGAACCACCTGGTCGCGGCGGATGTGCGGGGGCCGAAAGCTGTAGTCGTAGAGCAGGAACAGCGGCGCGATGAGAACCGGACCGTCCCCAAGTTCAACCACCGGGTAAGGATCTTCCGGGGTGAGAACTCCGTGGCGGCGGGCAATCCGGACCATCCGGTCGTAGAGCGCGACGCCGCCAAGCCGGGGAAGCGCGTTTGGAAGGGTCCAGAGTTCGTGGTTTCCGGGAACCCAGACGATCTGCCGGAACTTGTGAGTCAGACGCCGAAAGCACCAGTCGAGCCGCCGCGCTCCGTGGGTCACGTCCCCCGCCAGGATCAGCCAGTCGCCGGGAAAGGCCGGAAGACTTCCCAGCGCTCGCCGGTTTTCCGGATGGGAAAGGTGCAGGTCGGACAGCGCCCACAAACGCAAGGGACGGCCGTTCGGGACATTCGAGGTTGGCATCGGCGCGGACCTCGGGGGGGGGATCGGCGGTTGGGAGATCGGCGGTTGGGAGATCGGCGGTTGGGAAACCGCCGCCCCCCCCCCTTAGATTTTCTCCGGAATCACCCACGGCTTCCGGTAGGTGCGCTTGAGATAGGCGTCGGCCTCCGGAAAACCGGTGAAGGACTCGGTCTCGGGGTCCAGGACCAGGCGCCGGTTGCCCACCCGGAAGGAGATGTTGGCCAGGTGGCAGAGCAGGGCGGACTGATGGCCGGTCTCGGCGTCGGCAACGGGCTTGCGCCGGGTCCGGATGCAGTCCACGAAATCGTCCTGGTGTTCCCGGTTCCCCTGGCGCCCGTATTCGGACCGCACCAGTTCCCCGTCGGCGTCGTAAGCCTGCCAGCCGCCGCCGTGACGGCCGAAATACATGTACCCGTCCGTGCCCAGGATCTCCACCTTGGTGCTGCTGAAGGGCCAGTCGGGGAAGCGGTCGGTGTTGCGGACGATCCCGGGCGTCTTTTTCATGTAGGGCGTCCAGAGGGTCGACTGCATGGTCATGGTGAGCCCATCGTATTCGTACAGGGCCATCTGGGTATCGGGGGTGTCGCGCCCGTCCTTCAAGGAGTAGATGGCTCCCTGGTGGGAGGCCGCCATGGGAGCGGGTGGATCGCCGATCAGGTAGCGGGCCAGATCCAGTTGGTGAACCAGGTCGCCGGCGATGGGACCGCAACTGTACTCCCAGTAGTTCAACCAGTACAGGCCCGGATTGTACGGCCGCTTGGCCGCGGGACCGCACCAGAGATCCCAATCCAGGCCGTCGGGCACCGGGCCGTCGGGCACCGGTTCCCGTTTGGGATGCTGCATCATGTTGTAAACCCGGACCAGGTGCACGTCTCCCAGGTTGCCAGCGCGGATGTATTCCCGGGCCCGGCGGACGTAGGGGGCGCTGCGCGACTGCATCCCCACCTGGACGACCCGGCCGTACTTGCTCTCCGCCTCCACCATTTTCCGGCCCTCCCAGATGGAGTGGACCATGGGCTTCTCCACGAAGACGTCCTTTCCCGCCTGGCAGGCGAGGATGCTCCCCAGGGCGTGCCAGTGGTCCGGCGTGGCGTTGACCAGGGCGTCCACGCTGCCGTCGTCCAGGATCTTCCGGAAGTCCTGCACCAACTTGGGGCGGGAGCGTTGGGCCGCTTCCACCGCCTTGCGGGCCCGGCCGAATCGCCGGGTGTCGACGTCGCAAAGGTAGGCGACCTCCACGTCCGGGCGCTGGGCGAAGTTCTCGGCCAGCCGCGTCCCGCGTCCACCCAAGCCCATGATTCCCACCACGACACGTTCGTTGGCCCCGCGAACCGGGCCCCTGGACGCCATGGCCAGGGAGGCGGCTCCCAGTGAGCCGGTCATGAATTTTCTACGGTCTAGCGATTGCATCGGACACCTCCAATCATTGCAATGAACCCGCCGTTCCCCACGGCCGGCATCGCTTCCTCCTCACGAATCTGTCACATCGGACCCGGCGTGCTCAACCGCTGAAGATATTCCAGCAGGTCGGCCATGGCGGCGGGATCAATTTCATCCTCCAGTCCCTCGGGCATGGTGGAGACGCCGGAAACCCGCAGCGCCGCGATATTGCTCCGGAGCAGCGTCTCCTCCTCACCTTCCTCGCGCCGCAGCGTGATGGAGGTGGGACTCTCCCGGGCGATGACCCCGGTCACCGTGGCGCCGCTTCGAGTCTCGATGACATAGGTTTCGTAGCCCGGCGCAATATTGAGGTTGGGATCCAGGATCTTGGCCAGGAAGAACTTCTTGGGCCGCCGGACCGCGTCCATGAGATCGGGACCGACTTGGCTTCCCATGCCGTCCAGAACGTGGCACCGGCTGCAGGTCTCGCGGAAGATCTCTTTCCCCCTGGCAACCTTCCCTCCGGCCGAAAGGGCGGACCGGTACCGTTCGATCAGGTCCTCGCGGCCCTGGGACAGATCGCCGAACAACCCCTCGGCCTGCCGGCGAACCTCCTCATCCGGCGATTCCAGGAGCTGATTGATCCGCGTCCGGCCCAGGGTCCAGGCCTCGGCTTCCATTTCGCGGATGCCGTCCAGGAGTGCGTTCACGAGTTCCTTGCGCGCCAGGAGGCCGTCCCAGGCCGCCCTGCGGACCGGCTCGGTGAAGCTTCCCCAATTGAGGAGCAGGAACGGCACGACCTCCGTGCTCCCCGCCCTGAGGAGGGAACGGGCGGCCGTGACCTGGACCTGGGGAGCCTCCCGCGGCGTCATCAATTCCTCCAGCGCGCGAGTCGCCGCTCCGGCCGGGTCCAGTCCCAGGATCCGGACCGCGATCACCCGGGCCGCCTCGTCCGTCCGGCCCCTCGCGTTGTCCAGAGCCTTCTCGACGAACCGGCGCAACCGGGGAGAATCCGAGAGCATGACGCGGTCTGCGAGATCCAGGGCGGCCGCCGCCACCGCCGGCGACGGCGAGCGCATCAGCCGGAACAGAAGGCGCTCGCCGCTTCGATTCACGCGGACCCGGGCTTCGGCGCCCTGGCTCAGACCCCGGCCCAATCCGGACAGCAGGGCACGCTTCCACCATTCGCCTCCGGCATTCGCACCGCCCGCCGCCAGGCGGAGCACTTCCGAAATCCCGGATCCGACCTGGCGAGCGCCCAGGATCGAGGCGATCCTCTCCAGGAACTCCTCCTTCCCCTGGGTTTTCGAAGCGAGAAAGGCGCCGTTGCCGGTGACGGTCCGGAGCCACCGGACGGCGTTTTCCGACGCCGAAGTCAGGACGGCGATCTGTAGCCAGCGGTCTTCCGGGCGCCGCTTCAGGAGCCGGCTCAGAGGACCGAAGGACTGCGATTCGGGCAGCAATCCCAAGGTGCAGGCAAGCTGAAACTGGACGCGATGGTCGGGATCCCGGACCAGGGCCAACAGCCTCTTCACCAGGCGCGGCGAATCGAACTGCTCGGAGAGCCGGATCGCATGTTCCCGAACCCTCGCGTCCGGGTCGCCGAGCGCCTCCGAGATCAGATCCGAATCGAGACCTCCCAACCCGTCCAGCGTCCAGAGCGCATGAATTCGGGATTCCGGCCGGCCGGCGGAAACCGCCAGCTCCCGAAGGGCGGGAACGGCCGGCCGCTCCTGCCGCTCGACCAGCAGACGCTGGGCCGTGATGCGCCACCACATGTTGGCGTGGGACAGCGCCTCCACCAGGCGGCCGGTGCCGGCGTCCTGAAGGCCGGGCGACCCGTCTGCGCCGCCGTCCTTGTGGACCACTCTGTAGATGCGCCCCAGACGTGCGCCGGCCCGCAGGTCGAACTCCCCTTCCAGATCTTCCGGGACGTAGTCCGGATGCTCGACGTACTTCCGGTAGTAGTCGACCACGTAGAGCGCTCCGTCGGGACCGACGGTGGTGAACACCGGCTTGAACCAAGCATCGGTGGAGGCCAGGAACTCCCGCTCCTCGAAGGCCCGGCGGGCGGAGAAGGTCGCCCCCGAAGGCGAGAGCAGGTCGCAGTGCACCAGGTTGTGCAACGGGTCGCAGACGAAATACGCGCCCCTGAACCTCTCGGGAAACCGGCCGGCGGTGTAGACGGAGTTCCCGCAACTGGAGGTGAATACGCCCACCTGGGATTCGTGGATGTAGATGGGAGTTCGCGTAACGGGATAGACGGTGGACTGGTTTTCGTGATCGGAGGGGAACTCCATGGAGGAGGAGACCTGCAGGTAGGGATTCCGCGACAGGTAGCGGTGTGCGATGACGGGATGGCGGATGTGGTTGTTGTTCCACAGGCCGAAGCGGTTGCCGGCGGCGTCGAAGGCGTTGCCGTATTGGGAGTTCCCGGCCACCGGCTCCAGTTGCAACCGGTCCGGACGGAAGCGGAAGTCGGTGCCCAGAGCCGAGACGTCGACGGACCCGGCTTCCGGATGGCCGGGAAAATGCAAGGGTCCTCCCGTCAGCCCGAACTGTTCGGGGTTGCGCCGGGAGGGACCCACCTTGGGGTAGGCTCCGTAGATCCAGTTGTCGATGCCGTACAGGAGTCCGTTGACTCGAAGCTGGGGATTGTAGCGGTTGAATCCGGTGAGGATCACTCGCCTCTCGTCGGCCCGCAGGTCGCCGTCCCGGTCGGGAAGATAGAGGATGTCCGGAGCGGCGGCCACCAGCACCCCCTCCTTCCACGGCATCAGTCCGGTGGGAAAGGGCAGCTTTTCGGCAAAGACGTGGCTGCGGTCGAACTTTCCGCCGCCGGAGTCCTCCAGGACCACGACCCGGCCCTGGGGTTCCGATTGCATGGGATAGTCGCCCATCTCCAGGACGAAGAGGCGCCCGCGGCCGTCGAAGGCGGCGGCCACCGGATCCGCGACCAGGGGCTCGGCCGCCACCAGCTCGATCTCGAACCCCGGCGGCAATCGGAAGGTTTCCAGCGCCTGCCGCGCCGGAAACGGCGGCGTTTCGCGGCTCCCGCAGCTCCCGAGGAGAACGGAAACCGAGGCGCTCAGGAGCGCTCGCCTGACGATTCCGGGAGCCCTGGAGTTGAGGAATCGGATCATGTTGAAAAAACCGCTTTACGCCGGGTCCTCCGGCCCCAATGCCGACCCCGGAACCTTTTTCCGCTCCACCGTCGCGCCGTCAAAATGGTGCCCTTCGGCGGAGCGGGGCAACGGCAACTCCACCGCGGCGCCGGTCCGGTGAGAAAGGTGGGTGGCCTCGATCATCTGGATGGCGGCGCGGCCGTCTTCACCCGACACTGCGGGCGGGCGGCCGTAGCGCAAGGAGTCGACAAAATCCTGGGTTTGCACGAAGAAGGCCTCCAGGCGCTTGGGCTCGAAGGGATCGCCGAGAAAATCGATCTCCGGCATCTCCCAGATGTCCCGCCAATCTCCTTCCGACGCCAGCCGGAGCTTTCCGAAGTGCTCGGCTTCGATCATTCCCTTCTCGCCCCAGACCCGGACGAAGTCCTTCATGCGCGGGAATCCGGGCTCGGGCAGCTCATGGCTCATCCAGACCTGGGCGCTGGCGCCACGGGAGAAACGGATCTGCGCCATGGCGTTCCGGGCCTGCCAGTTCGGGGCCGAATAGGCGTTCACCGTGCCGAAGAGCCGGACCGGTTCGTCGCCGATGAGGAAGCGAAGCATGTCGAAGCTGTGGGAACAGCGGTCCAGAATGTCCCCTCCGTTGTCGAAGTCCCGGAGCCAGGGCTTGCCGGGATCGCGCAGCGGCCACAGCGTGTTCATCTGCACCATCCGCACTTCGCCGATGCGGCCCCCTTCGATCAGCTTTCGGGCGCGGGCGAAGACGCCGCGATAACGCAACGTGTGAATGACGCTGAGGGTCACTCCGGCCTCCCGGCAGGCGGCAATCATGGCGTCGCAGTCGGCCACGTTGGTCATCATCGGCTTCTCCACCAGGACGTGCTTGCCGTAGCCGGCGGCGGCCAGTGTCTGCTCCGCGTGCAGCTTGTGGATCGTGGCCAGGAGCACGGCGTCGACCTGCTCGCTGCGAAGCATGTCCTCGTATCCGGGGAAATGCTCGACGCCGAAATCCGCCGCCAGCCGGGGCGCCCGGCTTCCCTGAGTGACCCCCGCCAACTCGACCCCCTCATTGTGGTCCCTCACACAGTGGGCATAGGTCCGGCCCATATACCCCGATCCCACGATGCCTAACCGGACGACGTCCATGGCGCGCTCCTCCGTTCGCTTTCCCGTCCCCGAAGGAATGAAACCGAATCAACAGGATTCTACACTGGCGCCTGCCCGGTGGTTGCCCGCCCGAAAATGGGGTGTCCGTGGAAATGGCGCTCGGGTCCGGCGGCTGGTAGTTTCGGGGGTGAGCGTCCGAACGAAAGCCGAAGAATATCGACGGCTCGGAAACGTTCTCCAACGGAGCCGAACATGACCACCATCGAAATCCTTGACCACCACGTCGTCTACGAGAATCCACAACCCTTCAATCGATCCCGCCACGGGTACTTTCCCGGCCTGGTGAAACTGGCCTCGGGTGAGCTCCTGGGACTCTTCGTCCTGGGCGAGGCCTTCGAAGCGACCGACGTGACGACGTTCGTGACCCGTTCCCGGGACCAGGGGCGCACGTGGAGCCTCCAGGGTCCGCTGCACCGCAGGGAAGAGGCGTATCGCCACAACTCCGACTATCTGAAGCCGACCCTCCTGGACGACGGCAGGCTGATGGCCCTGGGCTATCGTTTCCACCGCACCGATCCGGATCAGACCATCGCCAACCCCGACCCCGCCGTGGACGGGATCCGGGGAGGCGACAACCTGGTTTCCTTCTCCGAAGACGACGGCCTCACCTGGTCGCATCCCAGGATCGTCCCGCGGTCGCGCCCGGAACTGATCGAACAGTCCGGCCCGGCGATCCAACTCCGCAACGGAGTGATTCTGGGCGCCGGATCGCTCTTCCCCAGGTGGGACGGGAGCAATCCCAGCGGCTGCGTGGGAGCCCTGCTGCGCAGCGGCGACGGAGGCGAAACCTGGGATGACCGAACCGATTTCTTCCGGGACCCGGCCGGACGCTATGCGCCTTCGGAACCGAGACTGTGCGAGATGCAGGAGGGCCGGATCGTCTCCCTGAACTGGATGATGGACCATATCCAGGGCACCAACACCACCAATCACGTCACGGTGTCGCACGATGGCGGAGCGTCCTGGTCGAACCCCATCGACACCGGTATCCGGGGACAGGCGTCGAACCTGATGCACTGGGGCGGCGACCTCCTGCTGACGGTTCACTGCCATCGCGAAGGAGAGGACATCGGCGTGTTCGTGAGGGTCGTGGATTTCTCGCGCGACCGCTGGCGGACGGTCGAAACGGCCAAGGTCTGGGGCAACGCCCCCTCCATGAGGATCGCCGTCTACTCCGACATGGGCCGGGACCTGAAGTTCGGCCAAGCCTCGCTGCTCGGCCTGGGGGACGGCGAGGTGCTCGTGACCCACTGGGCCATCGAAGAGGGACAGGGAAGGATCCGCACCCACCGGATCCGCGTCCGGATCTGATCTTCACCCTCGATGCTCCTCTCGTTTCTCACCGGTCGTCGGCGTTGACCGCCCGCGGACCGATCTCATATCATTCTTCGATGGAGGTACCCGAAGCCCTCACCTTCGACGACGTTCTCCTGTCTCCCTCCTACAGCAGTGTCCTGCCGGGGGAATCGGATCTCCAGACCGTCTTCTCCCGAAACATCCCGCTGAACATCCCCATCTCCTCCGCGGCCATGGACACGGTGACGGAACACCGCATGGCCATCACCATCGCACGGCACGGCGGGATCGGCATCATTCACCGCAACCTGAGCATCGAAGCCGAGGCCCGGGAGGTGGACAAGGTCAAGCGCTCCGAGTCGGGAATGATCGTGGACCCGGTCACCGTGGGTCCCGACGATCGGATCCGGGACGTCGTCGAGAGCATGGACCGGTACAGGATCTCCGGTGTTCCGGTCATCGATTCGACGGGGAAGCTGGTGGGAATCCTGACGAATCGGGACCTGAGATTCCAGAACGACCCGGAGCTGCCGGTTTCGGACCTGATGACCCGCGACAACCTGGTCACGGTCGGAGAAGGGATCTCCATGGAGGAGGCCAAGCGGAAGCTCCACGAGCATCGGATCGAGAAGCTCCTGGTGGTGGATGACCAGAACCGGCTCAAGGGGCTGATCACGGTCAAGGACATCCTGAAGATGATCACCTACCCCAACGCGGCCAAGGACTCGCGGGGGCGCTTGAGAGTCGGCGCCGCCGTGGGCGCCACGGGAGACTACGTGGAGCGGGCCCGGGAGTTGGAGCTGGCGGGGGTGGACGTGGTGGTGGTGGACACGGCCCACGCCCACACCCGGCGAGTGGGCGCCGCCGTGTCGGAATTGAAGAAACGGCTTTCCCGCGCCGACGTCACCGCGGGCAACGTGGCCACCGGAGACGCCGTCCGTTTCCTAGCCGACGCCGGAGCGGACGCGGTGAAGGTGGGCATGGGACCCGGAAGCATCTGCACGACCCGGGTCGTCACCGGCGCCGGGATGCCTCAGTTCACGGCCATCGTGGAGGCCGCCCGGACCGCCCGGGAGGTGGGCCTGCCGGTGATCGCCGATGGCGGAATCAAGTATTCGGGCGACATCACCAAGGCCTTGGCCGCCGGAGCGGACGCGGTGATGATCGGGAACCTCTTCGCCGGCACCGACGAGTCCCCGGGGGAGTTGGTGTTCTATCAGAACAGGAGCTACAAGACCTACCGCGGCATGGGATCCCTGGGAGCCCTGACTGAGGGAACCAGCGACCGTTACGGTCAGGATCCGGGTTCCCCCGGTCAGAAGGTGGTTCCCGAGGGCATCGAAGGGCGGGTCCCCTACAAGGGACGCGCGGAGGACCTGATTCCGGTCCTGTTGGGCGGCCTGCAATCGGGGATGGGCTACTGCGGCGTCGGCAACGTCCAGGAACTCCAGACCCGAACCCGATTCGTCCGGGTGACCCACCTGGGACTGCGCGAGTCCCACGCCCACGACGTGGTGGTGACCAAGGAAGCGCCCAACTACCGGGTCGAAATCTGACGGCTCCAAGCCGTCAGCGGCTCAAGCCAGCGTCGGTTCGGCGATATTCTTGCCCACGGCCCGGGCGATGCGGCGCATTTCGTCCATGAGGTTGGCGAACTGGCTCACGAACAACGACTGGGCTCCGTCGCAAAGCGCGTTTTCCGGATCCTGGTGCACCTCGATGAGGAGGCCGTCCGCACCGACCGCCACGGCGGCCCGGGACAGCGGACCCACCCGGTTCCGGATTGCCACGGCATGGCTCGGGTCCACCACGATGGGCAGATGGCTGATCTGCTTGACCACCGGAACGGCGGAGAGATCCAGCGTGTTCCGGGTCAGGTTCTCGAAGGTCCGGATCCCTCTCTCGCAGAGGAGGACGTTGTGGTTTCCCTCGGCCATGATGTATTCGGCCGCCAGCAGCAGATCGGTGATGGTGGCGCTCATGCCGCGCTTCAGAAGCGCCGGAATGCCGCTCTTCCCGATGTCCCGCAACAGATTGTAGTTCTGCATGTTCCGGGTTCCGATCTGAATGATGTCGATGTAGTCGTGGGCCAGGGGAATCTGGGCCGATTCCATGACTTCCGAGATCACCAGCATGCCGTGACGGTCCGCCGCCTTGCGGATGATCTGCAGTCCCTTTTCTCCGTGCCCCTGGAAGGAGTAGGGGGAGGTCCTGGGCTTGAAGGCGCCGCCCCGCATGACCCGGGCCCCGGCTTCCGCGACCCCGGCCGCGACCTCTTCGCACTGGGCCTCGCTTTCGATGGTGCACGGCCCGGCCATGATCACCACCTCTTCCCCGCCGAACTCGACGTCCCCGATCCGGACCCGGCTGCCCTTCGGGTGGAACGCCCTGGAGGCCAGCTTGTAGGGCTCGCTGATGCGGTGGACCTCCCGGACGCCGTCCATGCCCTCGTAGTCCCGCGTGTTCACGTTCTTGGCTCCGACGGCTCCCAGCACCGTATAGTCCACGCCTGTCGACCGATGCACGTCGAAACCGTTAGCGACGAGCTTGTCGATCACGTGTTCCACCTGTTCCGAAGTTGCGTTGTGTTCCATGACGATGACCATGATGGATTCCTTTCTCTCGGTTCACCTCGGACCTAACCGCTGTTGCGGTGCTCCCGCTCCACCCGTCGGGATTCGTCGATGATCCTTTCGAACAGACGCTTGATGGCGGCTTTGGACAAGGGCCCGCGCGCGGCCTCCTGAACCAGCCGAATGACCTCTTTCTCGCGTTCCGGGTCATAGACACCCAAGTTCGACTTGTGCTTGAGCTTGACGATTTCGATCGCGCACCGGCTGCGGCGGTCGAGCAGCTCCACCAATTGGAGATCGATCCGGTCGATTTCGCTGCGCCAGTGGTCGATGTCAGTCACTCTCGATGCCCCTTTTCGGATTCACCGGGCAAAAAAAAACCGTGGGCTTCTGGGTTGCCCACGGCTTCAAGGTCGCCTGCAATGGCAGGCCGACCTCAGCCGTTTCTAAAAAAGTAATAGAAGCTCCGCAGACTCGCCATAGCCGTCCTTTGAACGTAGACGGACACAATACCCCAGAATTATCCCGGAATCAAGTGATCCCGGGCGAAGCGGCCGACTTGCCGGGGCAGGTCGGCCGTATGCCGGTGCTCGTCCACGAACCGGACCAGGGCGGTTCCGATCACCGCGGCGTCGGCGTACCGCCAGACCCGCCGGACGTCCTGCGCCGAAGTGATCCCGAATCCCACGGCGATGGGAAGGGAGGAGTACTTGCGCAGCCGGCGGATGGTCGCCGGCACCTGCGACTCGACGTCGGACCTCTTTCCGGTGACGCCGGTTCGGGCAACGAGATAGACGAAGCCCCCGCTGGCCCGGCTCACCTTCTCGAGCCGCTCGTCCGACGACGTCGGCGCCGCCAGGAAGATGATGTCGAGTCCCCGGACGCAGTTCCCGGGGTCGCCCAGCTTCCGGAACCGGTTGTGCTCCTCGGGGGTCAGGTCCGAGATGATGATGCCGTCCAGGCCGGCCTCGACGGCTTCGCGCGCCAACCGTCCCGGGCCGTAGCTCCAGACCGGGTTCATGTAGGTCATGAATACCAGGCCGGCGTCCACCCTGGCCCGCAGCCTCCGAACCAGCTCGATGTAGTCTGCAATGCCGTAACCGTGCCTGAGAGCACGGAAAGAGGAGGTCTGGATCACCGGCCCGTCCGCGATGGGGTCGGAGAACGGGATTCCGATCTCCACGATATGGGAACCGGCCTCCACCAGTTCGACAACGATCCGCTCGGTTGCTTCCAGATCCGGGTGCCCCGCCGTCACGAAGGGGACGAAGCACTTCGGGTTATTCGAGAAGATCTCGGACAGTCTCGACATCCTTGTCTCCACGGCCGGAAAGATTGACGACGATCAGCTCACCGCTGCCCTGGTGCCGGAGGCACTCCGCCACAGCGTGCGACGATTCCAATGCCGGCATGATCCCTTCCAGCCGGCTCAGGAGGTGAAACGCTTCCAGGGCCTCGTTGTCATCCGCCGACGTGTACTCGACTCTTCCCGAGTCGCGCAGCAGGGCATGCTCCGGTCCCACCGAAGGGTAGTCGAGACCCGCGGAGACGCTGTGGGTGTGGGAGACCTGACCGTTGTCGTCTTGCAGGACGTAGCTGAAGGTGCCATGAAGCACCCCCTTGGATCCGCCCTGGAAACGCGCCGCATGATCTCCCAGCCGGTAGCTCCGGCCCCCGGCTTCGACCCCGATCATCCGCACATTCGGCTCGCCCAGAAACTCGTAGAAAAGTCCGATGGAGTTGCTGCCTCCGCCGACGCACGCAATCAGCAGGTCGGGGAGCCTCCCTTCCAACTCCAGAACCTGGCGCCTCGCCTCGCGTCCGATGACCGACTGGAAATCCCGGACCATGGCCGGATAGGGATGGGCTCCCAACACCGATCCCAGGAGATAGTGGGTGTGCTCCACCTGGGTGACCCAGTCGCGCATGGCCTCGTTGATGGCATCCTTCAGGGTCCGGCTCCCGGCATCCACCGGCGTGACCTTGGCGCCCAGAAGCTCCATGCGAAAGACGTTGAGCGCCTGCCGGCGCATGTCTTCGGTGCCCATGTAGATCTCGCATTCCATCCCCATCAGGGCGCAGACCGTGGCCGTGGCCACGCCATGCTGGCCGGCGCCGGTTTCGGCGATGATGCGGCTCTTGCCCATGCGCCGGGCCAGCAGTGCCTGTCCCAGGGCATTGTTGATCTTGTGGGCCCCGGTGTGGCAGAGGTCCTCCCGCTTCAGGTAGACGCGGGCTCCCACCCGCTCGGAGAGGCGCGGAGCCAGGGTCAGGGGCGTGGGCCGTCCCACGTAGTGGCTGGCCAGCCGTTCCAGCTCCCGGCCGAACCCGGGATCGGCCAGGGCCTCCTCGTAGGCCCGGTCCAGTTCCTCCAGGGGGGACATGAGGGTCTCGGGAACGAACTTCCCGCCGTAGGCGCCGAAGTGCCCTCCCTCATCCGGCCACCGTTCGTTGAAAGCTGATGCGTTTTGCAGACTCATTGCTTGTCGTCTCCGATTTGGGCGGCGTGCTCCCGAGCCACCTTCAGAAAGGCCCTCAATTTGTCCCGGTCCTTGATTCCCGGAGCACTCTCCACGCCGGAACAGACGTCCACACCCAGTGGCTCGAGACGAACCAGGGCTTCACCCAGATTCTGAGGCGTCAGGCCGCCGGAGAGAAGAAACGGACGATTCAGCGATTCCAGCGCGTTCCAGTCGGCGAGCGTTCCGGTGCCCCAGGAAGTGTCGATGATGACTTCGTGCCCGGGGAAGCGCCGGGCGCCGGCGGGACTGGTGGCGATCCAGACGCGCTTGTCCGTATCGGGAACCTGGCAGGGGTCCTCGACCCCGTGCAACTGGATGACGTCGAAGGGAAGCCGCATCCACGAGTCCTCGCCGTGCCTTGCCACTGCGATGGCCACCGGAAAAACCTCCGGCGGAAGCTCATCGGCCAGGGCTTGAGCCTGGTCCGGCTCCAGGTAGCGCGGGCTCGGCGGGTAGAAGTTGAAACCCAGGGCATTGGCCCCGTACCGGACCGAATCCAACGCGTCGCGGCGGCGGGTGATTCCACACACCTTGATGATCATCTCCGGAGGCTCCCGCGCAGCTCTTCCTCCGGCTCCCGGGCCGCGCCGGTTTGCAGCAATTCCCTCAGTCCGGCCCCGGGGTCGTCGGAGTCCATCAGCAGCGAGCCGACCAGGAAGGCATGGAATCCGGCATCGCGCAGCTCGAGCAGTTGGACATGTTCCCGGATTCCCGACTCGGACACCAGCACGAACCCGGTCTCCCCCTCCAGCAGCCGGGCCAGTTGGAAGGAGGTGTTCAGGTCCACGTTGAAGGTCCTCAGGTCCCGGTTGTTGACCCCGATGATGCGGGCCCCGCTCTCCACCGCCGTCTCCAGCTCGAACGCATCGTGGACCTCCACCAGCGCGTCGAGCCGGAAGTCGTGCCCGTCCCGAATCAGTTCCTTGAGCCGTTCCGGCAAGAGGCACGCGGCGATCAACAGATAGGCCGACGCGCCGTGCGCCCGCGCTTCCGCCAGTTGGTAGGCGTCGAAGATGAAGTCCTTCCGCAACAGGGGCAATCCCGTCTCCTGATCCCGGACGGTGCGGATGAATTCCAGGTCGCCGTGGAAGTAATGCCTTTCCGTCAGGACCGAGATGGCCGCCGCTCCGTTGTCCCGGTAAAGCTGTCCGATCTCTTGGGGAGGCCGCCGGCAGGTGAAAGCCCCCCGGCTGGGACTCTGGTACTTGATCTCGGCGATGACGTTGACTTGAGGCCGGGTCAGCGCCGCCTCGAAGGAAGGGGCGGCCGGACCCGGATCGGCCTCCAGCAACCCGGCCAGGGGAACCCTGGCCTGAGCCTCCTCCAGATCCTGTTTCTTCCGGGCCAGGATCCTATCCAGCATAGGCTTCGACCAACCGGTCCAGTTTCCGGACCGCCCTTCCCGAGTCGATGGATTCGCCCGCGCGATCCAAGGCGACTCGGAAATCCGCCTCTCCCGCCAGGCGAAGGGCCGCCGCCGCGTTCAAGACCACCAGGTCCCGCGCCGGGCCCTGGCGCTCCCCTTCGAGGATTCTCCGGATCAGCCGGGCGTTGTCTTCCGGACTGCCGCCGGCGACGGCCCGAGGATCCCAAGGGGCGAACCCGTATTCCGCCGGGTCGAATTCGAAGCTGCGGTCCCGGTTCCCCTCCACCTCGGTCACCCAACTCGGAGCCGCAGTGGAGAGCTCGTCCAACCCGTCGCGGCTGTGGACCACCCAGGCCCGCCTGCAGCCCAGCGCGGCCAGGGCCTGTCCCAGTTTCCGAGTCAGTTCCGGCGCCCAGACGCCGATGATCTGGTACGGGGCGCCCGCCGGATTCGTGAGGGGACCCAACAGGTTGAAGATGGTGCGATGCGGCAACTGCCGCCGGACCTCCACCACTCTCTTCATGGACGGATGGAACAGGGGAGCGAAGAGAAAGGCGATCCCCACCTCGTCGAGGCTCTGCCGGGCAACCTCGGCGGAGCGGGCGACCTGAACCCCCAGCGCCTGAAGGGCGTCCGCGCTGCCGCTCCGGGAAGTGGCGGCGCGGTTGCCGTGCTTGGCCACTGCAAGCCCGGCCCCGGCGATGACGAACGCCGCGGCGGTGGAGACGTTGAAGGTGTCGGCTCCTCCTCCGGTTCCGGCCGTGTCGATGAATCTGTCGTGCCGGCACTGCAGCCTCACGGCGTGCCGCCTCATGATCCGGGCGAAGCCGGCGATCTCCGCGGGGGTCTCTCCCTTGGAATACAACGCGCTCAGGAAAGCCATGATCTCCCGGTCCGGCGTTCCTTCCGCCAGGATCAGCTCCAGGGCTTGGGCGGCCGACTCCTGCGGGAGGTCCCGGGACGCCTCCAACTCTCGGGTCAGCTCTTGCAACATAGGAAGTTCTCCAGGATGGCCTTGCCCGGGTCGGTCAGCACCGATTCGGGATGGAATTGAACGCCGAAGATATCATGTTCCCGATGCCTCAATCCCATGATGAGCCCGTTCTCGGTCCAGGCGTTCACGACCAGGCATTCGGGAAGATGGTCCGGGCTGACCACCAGGGAATGATACCGGGTGGCTTCGAAGGGATTGGGAATGCCGGAGAGGATGCTGTCCCCCTGATGATGGATCGTGGAGGTTTTCCCGTGCATCAGCTCCGGCGCCCGGATCACCAGGCCTCCATAGGCCGATGCGATGGCCTGGTGTCCGAGGCAGACTCCCAGAACCGGCACCCGGCCCGCCAACCGGCGGATCGCCTCGATGGAGATTCCGGCGTCTTCGGGCGTTCCCGGACCCGGTGAGATCACCAGCCGCTGGGGCGCCCGGTCCAGAATCTCGTCCGTCGTGATCCGGTCGTTGCGGTAGACCTCCAGGTCGCACCCCAACTCTCCCAGGTACTGGACCAGGTTGTAGGTGAAGCTGTCGTAATTGTCGATCATGAAGACGTTCATGATTGGACACCTGTCGAGTGGGCGGAGGTTCGCGGTTCCAGAGCCGAGGCCAATTCCAGAGCCCGAAACAGGGCACGCGCCTTGTTGCGGCACTCCTTGTGCTCGAGTTCCGGGACCGAATCGGCGACGATGCCGGCGCCTGCCTGAAGATAGGCCTTGCCGTTCTTGATGGCGATGGTTCTGATTCCGATGCAGGAGTCCAGATTTCCCGCGAAGTCCAGATAGCCGACGGCTCCGGCGTAGACCCCTCGCCGGCACGGCTCCAGCTCCTCGATGATCTCCATGGCCCTGACCTTGGGAGCCCCGGTCACGGTTCCCGCGGGAAAACAGGCGGCCAGGGCGTCGAAGCGGTCCAGCTCGGGGCGCAGCCGGCCCCGGAGCGAACTGGTGATGTGCATCACGTGGGAGTACTTCTCCAGGAACATCAGGTCGGACACATGGACAGATCCGTAGGTGCTGACCCGTCCCAGATCGTTCCGGCCCAGGTCCACCAGCATCAGGTGCTCCGCCCGTTCCTTCTCGTCCCCCAGCAGCTCCTCTTCGAAGAACTTCTCCTCCTCCGGGTTCCGGCCCCGGCGCCGGGTGCCGGCAATGGGACGGTATTCCAGGTCCCGTCCCTGCACCCGGACCAGCATCTCGGGAGAGGAACCGGCCAGATGCAGGTCTCCCATCCTGAGGTAGAACAGGTACGGCGAGGGATTGACGTAGCGAAGAGCCCGGTAGACGTTGAAGGGGTCTCCCGGATAGTCCGCCTCGAAGCGCTGGGACAGGACCACCTGGAAGATGTCGCCGGCCCGAATGTACTCCTTGGAGGTTTCCACCGCCGCGCAGAAATCCTCTTTCCGGAAGTTGGAGCGGGCGCAGGTCAGCGCAGGGAGCGCCTGGTCGGGATCGATGAGTGAAACTGCGGGCGGAGTGCGTCGAAGCCGGTGCTCCAGCTCCCGGACCCGGTCCCGGCTCTCGTGGGACATGATGATGATCTGGTGCTTGACGTGGTCGAAAGCCACGACCGTGGCGTAGAAATCCATGAGCACCGTGGTGGCCGGGTCCAGGTGCCCACCCTGCCGGATCAGGTTGGGCAGACGCTCCAGCTCCCGGACCATCTCGTAGGCGAAGATCCCGATGGCGCCTCCGGTGAAGGGAGGCAGGTCCGGATCGGCCGTCTCCCTCAGCGAAGGAAACTGGCGGCGGAATCCCTCGAATTTCCCTTCGAAGACCTGGTAGGGGTCCACTCCCAGGAAGGAGTACCGTCCGATGTTCTCCCCTCCCTCGACGGACTCCAGGAGAAACCCTCTCCGGGCAGAGGACCCCAGGTTGAGAAAGGCAGTGACGGGGTTCAGAAGGTCGGCCCAAAAGGCCTTGGTGTAAAGCATGGTTCAGAGACTTCGTCCAAAAAAAGAGAGGCCGTGGAGAACTATCTCCACGGCCTCTCTTCTGATCTCTATCTTGGCCCTTTGACGATGGACAGTTCTCCGATAACGATTTGTGCTAGAAGCGCCAGCCGTATCGGAGAAAACTGAAAATCGCCATGTCCAAATTGCCTACAGTGAAGATACAGAGTCGGCGCCCGGCAGTCAACTCGAAATTGGCTGGGCGCTCCCCGTTTTCCGCTGCCGCTTCGCAGGGGAGCCCCTACCCTCCCGACATGGAGCGGAGGAAGGTGGCGTTGTCGCGAGTCTTGCTCAGCTTGTCCAGCAGGAGTTCCATGGACTCGGTGACGGAGAGGGGATTGAGGACCTTGCGCAAGATCCAGACTCGATTCAGATCTTCGCGCTTCAGCAGGAGCTCTTCCTTGCGGGTGCCGGACCGGTTGATGTCTATGGAGGGGAAGATCCGCTTGTCGACCAGGCGCCGGTCCAATCCCAGCTCCATGTTTCCGGTTCCCTTGAATTCCTCGAAGATGACGTCGTCCATCCGGCTGCCGGTATCGATCAGGGCAGTGGCGATAATGGTGAGGCTCCCGCCTTCCTCGATGTTCCTGGCCGCCCCGAAGAAACGCTTGGGCCGCTGCAGCGCGTTGGAGTCCACGCCACCCGACAGGACCTTGCCGGAGGGCGGGACCACGGAATTGTAGGCCCGGGCCAGACGGGTGATGGAATCCAGCAGGATCACCACGTCCTTGCCATGCTCCACCAGCCTCTTGGCCTTCTCCAAAACCATTTCGGCAACCTGGATGTGGCGGGAGGCCGGCTCGTCGAAGGTGGAGCTGATCACCTCGCCTCGCACCGAGCGCTGCATGTCGGTCACTTCTTCCGGGCGCTCGTCGATGAGGAGGACGATCAGGATGATCTCCGTGTGGTTGAGGGCGATGGAATGCGCGATGCTCTGCAGGATCATGGTCTTGCCGGCCCGGGGCGGAGAAACGATCAAACCCCGCTGACCCTTGCCGATGGGTGTGAGCAGGTCCATGACCCGTCCCGTCAGGTTGCCTTGGTTCGTTTCCTGATTGACGCGCTCGTCAGGATAGATGGGTGTCAGATTCTCGAAGAAGGTTCGGTCGCGAGCCACGTCCGGGTGCTCGAAATTGATGGCCTCCACCTTGATCAGGGCGAAGTAGCGTTCTCCCTCCTTGGGCGGCCGGACCTGTCCGGAGACGGTATCGCCGGTGCGGAGGTCGAAGCGCCGGATCTGCGACGGGGAGACGTAAATGTCGTCGGGACCGGGCAGATAGTTGTACTCGGGCGCCCGCAGGAAACCGAACCCGTCGGGAAGCGTCTCCAGAACTCCTTCCGAGAAAATCAGTCCGCTGCGCTCCGTTTGGGCCTTCAGAATCTGGAAGATCAACTCCTGCTTGCGCATCCCGGCGGCTCCGGAAATGGCCAGGCGCTTGGCGATCTGATTGAGAGCGTTGATGGTCAGCTCCTTCAATTCCTGAATATTGAGGGGCTTGCCGGTCTCCCGAAAGGTGGACGTACTTGCTTCAGACATTTTTCGATGGCCTTTCCAAATTGATCGCCACGGAATCTTTCACACCAGCCGTCTGTGGCGGGATGGCCGGCAGTCTCAGAGGGTGATCACTCCCCAGAGACTGAAAATCTCAAACCTGATGGTAGTCTTCCGGATGGACTCGCTGGAACAAGCACGTCCTCTCAGTGGACGCCGGCTTGGTTTCCCCCCTCCAATTGAGGCGGCTGCGGTTCGTTCATGTATTCGTCCCGCTGCTGCCGGCTCTTTCGATTGATGGGCGTTTCAAGTGCGATGTCAAGAACCTCGTCCATGGTATCGACGAGGACAATCTTAACCTTGTCCAGAACAGTGTCAGGGATCTCCTTCAGATCCTTCTTATTGTCTTTGGCCAGAATGACGGTTTCGATCCCGGCCCGGTGAGCCGCAAGAATCTTCTCCTTGACGCCGCCGATGGGAAGCACCTTGCCCCGCAGGGTGATCTCCCCGGTCATGGCCACGTCGCGGCGCACCGCGATTCCCGTCAGGGCGGAGACGATGGTGGTGGCCATGGTGATGCCGGCCGAAGGGCCGTCCTTGGGGATGGCTCCTTCAGGCACATGGACATGCATGTCCAGAATCTTGTGAAAATCCTTGAGCAGGCTGTAGTCCGAACTTCGGGAACGAATAAAGGAAAGGGCCGCTTTCGCCGATTCCTGCATGACCTCGCCCAGCTTTCCGGTCAAGAGCAGATCGCCCTTGCCCTGCATGGTGGTGGCCTCGGTCAGGAGCACTTCGCCACCCACTTCGGTCCAGGCGAGACCTGTGGCCAGTCCGACTTCATTCGATTCCGCCGCCAGTTGGTTGCGGTATTTGTGAGGACCCAGGTAATTCCGGACCGTGCCGGGAGAAATGTCGAAGACCTGATCCTCCAGTTTGATCTTCTTCCGGGATAAAACCACCTTGTGCGCCACCTTGCGGCAGATGCTTCCGATCTCCCGTTCCAGGTTGCGAACCCCGGATTCGCGAGTGTAGAAGCGAATCAGCTCCAGGATCGCGTCATCTTCAAACCGGAGCGGCCTCCTTTTCAGGCCGTTCCGATCCAACTGCTTGGGCAACAGGTACTGGCGGCCGATCTTGAGCTTCTCCCATTCCGTGTAACCGGAAATCTCGATGATCTCCATGCGATCCTGCAACGGTCTGGGAATGCTGTGACGAACGTTTCCGGTGCAGATGAAGAGGACGTCGGAGAGATCGTATTCCGTATCCAGGTAGTGGTCCACGAAGCTGTTGTTGTGCTCCGGGTCCAGGACCTCCATGAGGGCGGCTGACGGGTCGCCCCGGAAGTCCATGCTCATCTTGTCGATCTCGTCCAGAAGCAACAGGGGATTCCGGGTGCCCGCCTTCTTCATCATCTGGATGATCTGTCCGGGCAGAGCTCCGATGTAGGTTCGCCGGTGCCCGCGAATCTCCGCTTCGTCACGGACTCCGCCCAGCGAGAGGCGGACGAATTTCCTTCCCGTCGCCCGCGCGATGGACCGGCCCAAGGAGGTCTTTCCCACGCCGGGCGGGCCGATGAAACAGAGTATCGACCCGTTGGATCTCTTGCGGGAGAGCTGCCGGACGGCGAGATATTCCAGGATCCGCTGCTTGACCTTTTCCAGACCGTAATGGTCCGCTTCGAGCACTTTCTCGGCCCGCGAGATCTCGCGGATCTCACGGCTCCGCTTCTTCCACGGCATGGCGACGAGCCACTCGACATAGGTCCGGCTGACCGTGCTCTCGGCGCTCATGGGCGGCATGTGCTGAAGCCGCCGGATCTCGTTCATCGCCTTCTCTTTGGCGTCCTTGGGCATGGAGGCTTCTTCGATCTTCTTCTTCAGTTCCTCCAGCTCGTCCTTGTCCCCGCGCCCCAACTCCTCCTGAATGGCCTTGACCTTCTCGTTCAGGTAGTACTCCCGCTGCGCCTTCTCCATCTGCCGGCGCACGCGGCCCTGTACCGACCGGTCCATCTTGATCTTCTCGATCTCGATCTCGATGGACTCGCAGATCTTCGTCATCCGTTCCGCCGGGTCCACGATCTCCAGCAGAACCTGCTTGTCCTCGACCACGATGGGAAGGTTGGCGGCGACCGTGTCCGCGAGCCGCTCGGGCGTGGTCTTCCGAGTCGACTGCACGATGGTCTCGTAGCTGACGTTGGGATTCAGCTTGGCGAATTCCTCGAACAGCAGGTTCAGGCGCTTTGTGAGCAGGCTCATCTTGGCGCGGGAGACCACCGGAACCGGCTCCACTTCGACCTCGGCCCGAAAATAACCCGAGGCGCCGGACACGCGAACGGTCCGTGCGCGCTGGACCCCTTCCACCAGCACTTTGATGTTTCCGTCGGGAAGCTTGAGGCTCTGGACGATGTTGGAAACGGTTCCGACCTCGTAGATGTCCGCGGAGGACGGACTGTCCTGGGACGCGTCCTTCTGGGTGGCCAGGTAGATCTTCTTGTCCGCCTTCAACGCCACTTCCAACGCCTTCACCGAGGAATCCCGCCCGATCACGAATGGGACCATCATCGCCGGGAAGACGACGACGTCGCGAATGGGAACCATGGGGTAACTCGCGGTGCGCCTGTCTTGGATTTCCGCCATATTCGTATCGTGTCGCAAGCTAAAAGGTACGGCCGCTTCTCATTGTAAGATGCAGCACTGCAGGATTCGTTTCAACAGCCGGCTTGCGGCCGGCCGAACCGGCAGGGCCGGCGAAAGAAATCCTTTTCCAATCCACTATCCCGCCTTCTCGAGAACCCGAAACACCATTTCGCGATTCTCCACCATCTCCTTGGTCACCACCAACTCCTCCGTCGTCTTGTTGGAGGGGAGTTCGTACATGAGGTCCAACATAAGATCCTCTACTACCAACCGCAAGCCGCGGGCTCCGATCTTGCTCTTCAATGCCAGGCCCGCAATGGCCCGCAGCGAGCCTTCGGTGAACCTCAGAGAGACGCCCTCGAACTCGAACATTCTCTGATATTGCTTCACCAGGGCGTTGCTGGGCCGGGTCAGGATCTCGACCAACGCGTCGCGGTCCAGATCGTGCAGCGTACAGACGATGGGGAGGCGTCCCACGAACTCGGGAATCAGGCCGAATTTGATCAGGTCCTCAGGCAGATTCTGGTTCAGGACTTCAGCAGCGCCTTCCTTCTTCCACCGATTGTCGCCGAGCGAGGACCGGAACCCCATGCCGCTCCGGCCCAGACGGCTTCGAATCAACTTCTCGAGACCGACGAAGGCGCCTCCGCAGAGAAACAGAATGTTCGTGGTGTCCACCTGAACGAATTCCTGGTGAGGGTGTTTGCGGCCTCCCTGAGGAGGAACGTTGGCCACGGTCCCTTCCAATATCTTGAGCAGGGCCTGTTGGACTCCCTCGCCCGACACGTCCCGCGTAATGGAGGGGTTCTCATCCTTGCGGGAGATCTTGTCGATCTCGTCGATGTAGATGATCCCCTGCATGCAACGCTCCCGGTCTCCCCCGGCGGCCTGCAGCAGGCGAAGAAGGATGTTCTCCACATCCTCCCCCACGTAGCCGGCCTCGGTGAGCGTGGTGGCGTCGACAATGGCGAAGGGAACCGAAAGCATGCGGGCCAGCGTCTGCGCCAGGAGCGTCTTGCCGGTCCCGGTGGGACCGATGAGCAGCACGTTGCTCTTGGAAAGCTCCACGTTCTGGCGCCGCCGCCTGCCCAATTTGATCCGCTTGTAATGATTGTAGACGGCCACGGCCAACTTCTTCTTGGGGATCTCCTGACCTACGACGTACTGGTCCAGGAACTCCTTGATCTCCACCGGCTTGGGCAGGTTCTCCTTGATCGATGCCGCCTCTGCGGTCAGTTCATCGGCGATGATCTCGTTGCAGATGTCGACACACTCGTCGCAAATGAAGACTGACGGACCTGCGATCAGCTTCTTGACGTGTTTTTGGCTCTTGTTACAGAACGAGCACTGGAAAATGTTTTCCACATTCTTCTTCACTTGAACTCCCCTGTTGACCACGAGCACCCGGGAACACCGGCCGGAGGGGTGGGTCCCGGCGAACGATTGTCAAAGCTGTCTGGGATGACCGATGTCCGTCAAGTGTGCTTCTCGATGGTCATGTCGATAATACCATACTCCTTGGCTTCCGGAGTCGCCATGATGAAGTCCCGGTCCACGTCCTTGGCGATCCGGCGCAGGGTCTGTTTGGTGTGCTTGGCCAGGATCCGGTTGGTGGTATCCCGCATTCTCAGGATCTCCCGGGCATGGATGTCGATGTCGGTCGCCTGACCCGACAGCCCCGACATGGTGGGCTGGTGGATCAGGATCCGGCTGTGCGGCAGAGCGAACCGCTTGCCCGGGGCGCCGGCGGCCAGCAGCAACGCCGCCATGGACGCCGCCTGCCCGATGCAGATGGTGGTCACATCGTTCTTGACGAACTGCATGGTGTCGTAAATGGCCAGACCCGCAGTAATCGAGCCTCCCGGGGAATTGATGTAGAGGGAGATATCCTTGTCGGGTCCCTCGGCTTCCAGGAAGAGCAGTTGGGCGGTGACCAGGTTGGCCACGTTGTCATCGATGGGCGTGCCGACGAAGATGATGTTGTCCTTCAAGAGACGGGAATAGATGTCGTAGGCGCGCTCGCCGCGATTGCTCTGCTCGACCACCATGGGGATCAAAGGCATCCTGGATCTCCTCTCGTCGCTGCCCGCGTCCGGGGCCGTCGCGTCACCTCGTGAGAAAAGCGGTCAGGACGTCCGTCCGGACCCGCCCCGCGGGGGAAACCGCAATTGTTCGCTCTGCGCTCCTCATGCTTCGCTGACCGCCGAGTGCTCAACCAGCAGCTCCAGTGCCTTGCGGCGGAGGATTCGAGTCTCCAGATCCGCTTTCGACTCCCGGTCGTGGAACCTCTGCCGAATCTTCTCCAGCGGCTGGTTCAGGGCATCCGCCGTCTCCCTGAGTTCCGCCTCGAACTCTGCCGGCTCGACCTCCAGATTCTCATTCGCCGCGATCTCCGAAAGGATCAAGGCCGCCCGGGCCTCCTGCTCGGCGTCGTGGCGAAGGTCGTCGCGGATGCGATTCCAGTCCAGATTCGACTTGGAGGGATCCACTCCCTGCCGGGCCAAATTGTAGGCCACGTCGCGAATCTTGTTGTCGATCCGGTCTTCCACCAGGACATCCGGCACCTGAAAGGGGCAGACTTCGGAAAGTCTCTGAACCAGTTGGCGCCGGATGCTGGAATTTCGTGCCTGTTGCCATTGGCTCGCGAGTCCTTGCCGAATCTGCTCCTTGAGTTGATCCAGATCGTCGAAGTCTCCCAGATCCTTGGCGAATTCGTCGTTCAGGTCCGGCAGGTCCTTGACCTTGATGTCGTTGAGTTGCAGGTTGAAGCGGACCCGGCGGCCGGCCAGCTTCTCCTCCGGATAGTCTTGGGGGTAGTCCACGACGAAGGTCTTCTCCTCACCGGCTTCCATTCCCAGCAGGGCCTGATTGAAATCGCGCTGGGTGCGCTCGTCTCCCACGCGAATGGTCGTGTTCTCCTGCCGAATGGCCTCATCTTCGCCGGGAACGTACCTGCCCAATAGATCCACCACGGCGTAGTCCCCATCGCGGACCGTGTCCCGGTCCGGCGCCGAAATCAGGGGCGCATGCCGGTCCCGGAGCTGCTCCAACTCCTGGTGCACCGATTCCTCGTCCGGAGCCTTCTTCTCCAGACGAACTTCCAACCCCCTGTAATCCGGAATCCGGAATTCGGGCAGGGTCTCCACCAAAGCCTCGTACACCAGAGGCTCCCCCTCGTTCAGCTCCACTTGTTCCAGTTGCAACTGGCCGAGGGGCCGGATTTTCCTTTCCCGGATGGACTGGTCGTAGGACTCGGGGATCAACTTTCGCAGGACCTCCTGGCGGATGTCCTTCCGATACCGCCGTTTGACCAGCGCCACCGGAGCCTTTCCGGGACGGAACCCGGCGATCCTGGAGTGCCTCCGATAGGTCGTGGCCACCCGGTTGAACTCGGCGAGCACCGTTTCCACCGGCACTTCGACCCGCAACTTCTTCTTGACCGGGCTGATCTCTTCCAGTTCCGTGCGGACGTTCATGATCCAATGCCGACGCCCCGTTCAAGACGGGCTGCCAAGGCGGCACACATTCTAACAGCCCTCGGCAAACGCCGTGGCGATCGTGAAACAATGAAGGGGCACCCGCAAGGAGCCCCGACGCTATGGCCGCCGATCGTGAAAGAGAACTCCTGGAAAAGAAGGCCCAGGCGCTGGACCGCATCCTGAACCTCTACCTGGAGCTGCAGCACTCGGCCTTCTACAGCCGCAACTGGGTCGAGCTGGCCGAGTTGATGGAGGAGGAAGCCGACCGGCTCGCCCAGGCTGAAGCGGGCGACGAATGAAGACCCGGCCGCCTAGCCGTTGACGATCTCTCCGACGTCGATCAGGTGCATCTGCCGGCCCTCGCCGGTATGAGGCGAGTCGATGACGATCTTGCTCCCGTCGGGGCTGAAACGCGGATGCGTGTCCACTCGTCCCTCGCGGACGTACTCCGGCGGCGAATAGAACCGGCCCAGCGGGACCCGCCTGCGCGTGGCCACGTGGTACAGATACACGTGCTGCATCCTTTGCGCGTCCGGATAGGTGTCGTTCAGGATCCACTCGCCTCCCGGCAGATAGGTGCAGTGCCCGTTGCCGGTCATGACGCCCTCTCCCACCGTCTCGACCGCGCCTCCCGTCGCGTCTTCGAAAAGATAGAACCCCCACGGCCTTGATTCGGGCCGGGTCCAGGCAAGGATCGACTCCGGGTCCCTCCAGATGAAGTGCGACGTCAGGCCGGAGGCGTCGACGATCCGGAGATCCGAGCCGTCGCGGCCGGCGGTGAACATTCTCGTGGCGCCGACGAACTTGGGGAATCCCCAGCGGTGAAGAAATATGAAACGGGCGCCGTCGGGACTGATCAAAAGGTGGTTGAAGTAGCTCTTGGCCCTGGCCAGATCGACGCCCGGCATCGGGATCCTGACGACTTGATCCACCGAGACCAGCAGTTCCCGGCGTCCGGTGTCCAGGTCGACACGGAAGATACCTGAGTCCTCGGGCGCCCCGACATTGCGGTAGGGGTCCTCCGGACCGGGATAGCCATAGGCGGGCCGCATGTCGCTGACGCGGCGAAAGTCGGGTGTCACGGCCCAGCGCCCGTCCGGGCTGACCGTATAGACCGGATGAGGAACGGTTCGCAGTTGGCGCGTCTCGATATCCAGGATGCGGCACACGAAGCGGTCCCGCTGGCGATCGTTCCAGAGGACTTCGGTCCTGGAGCCGGGCCGCCACTGGAGCATGCAGCCCTGCTGCCAGCACCAGGCGCGGCTCTCTCCCAGCTCGATCCACCGATCGCCGTCCTGAAGGTCGACCATGCCGATCCGGATCACGTCGGCGGGCGTGGGCGAGCGGTGTTCGAAATCGACTTCCATCCCCAGCACGAAGCGTCCGGCGGGGTCGAACTCCAGTTTGTCGTAGTACCCGAACCAGTGATGCCTGGGACCGCGCGTGATGGCTCTCACCGGGGGCAGTTTGCGTCCGGCACCCGCCAATTCGGGCCGAGGGGAGGAGGCAAGCGCCAACAGGGCGGGGGCGGCGGATCGGAGCAGGTCGCGCCGTGTCAGAGTTGTATCTGGCTCAGGCATGAGACGGCCCTTGACGCTGCTATCGAGATTGACTGCTCATGCACAGCCGGGGTTCGCAAGAGTCGGCAACCGGAAAAGTGGTGAGCCGCCAGGGAATCGAACCCCGAACCTACTGATTAAGAGACAGTTATTTTCATCGTTCCACAGGATCTAATCGGATCTCAGGTAGTCTATCAAATAACTGATATCATTGAACTTTTCAGTCTAACGTTGTATCATTCCGTCTAAGGACATCCCGCTAAATCCTGAGCGGGGTGGAACCCATATGGAACCAAAATGAGACGGGTTCCAAAGAAAGGACGGCGAAATGCCCACCGCAAGACTGACCGACAGGCTGCTGAAGAACCTGAAGACGGAACAAACCGTCCAGGAATTCTGGGATCAGTCCTTCCCCGGCTCTTTCGGAGTGCGGGTCATGAAGAGCGGGCGAAAAACCTTCACGTTTCTCTATCGAACCGACGGCCGACGAAGACGGATGAAGCTTGGTGTCTACCCGGCACTTTCTCTGGCACAGGCCAGGTCCCAGGCCTTCAAATTGCTGGGTGCGGTCCAGCGAGGAGAAGACCCGGCGGAAGAACGCCGGCAAGAACGCCAAGCCGGTACATTCGAGGAGTTGGCCGAGTTGTATCTGGAGAGGCACGCCCGACCCAACAAGAAACCGGCCAGCATCAAGGAAGACACGCGCATCTTGAACACCTACCTGCTGCCGGTTTGGGGCCGAAGGAAGTTTCGAACCATCACACGCTCCGATGTCATTCGTCTTCTGGACGACATCCAATTCAATCGTCAGGCTCCGGTCATGGCCAACCGGGTCAAGGCACTGACCTCCACGATCTTCAATTTCGCGTTGAGGAAGGCGCTGGTTCCGGAGACATTTGCCAATCCCTGCACCCACGTCGCGTTGCCGGCCAGGGAAAGGAGTCGTGACCGTGTTCTGAGCGACCATGAAATCCGGGCGCTTTGGAAAGATCTGGAGAACCGAATGGAACCGACCGCCTCCATCTATCGGCTCATCTTGTTGATGGGGCAGAGACCCGGGGAAACGAAAGCGATGCGGTGGCGGGACTTGGACGACGAGAACATCTGGACCATTCCAGCCACAGAAACCAAGAACAAGCGCGAACACAAGGTGCCCTTATCGTCTCAGGCTCTGGCCATCATCCAGGGCCTACACCCCTTGACTGGTGACTCGGAATTTGTCTTCGCGTCCCCCAGAGGTGGACACATCCGCTGGCTCCAAAAGATGAGCCAACGCATTCAGAAAAAAACAGGATTCCATTTTCGACCCCACGACTTGCGGCGGACCTGTGCAACCAATTTGAGCAAGCTCGGCACCGACGATGTCACAATCGCCCGGATTCTGAACCACTCGTGGCCGTTCCGGCACATGACAGCCGTGTACAACCGGTGGGAAAAGCTACCGGAAATGAGCCGAGCGTTGCAGCGGTGGGGAGAACGTCTTGAGCAGAAAATCACTGGCTAAAGGAGCCCAGAGCGGTGGAAGAATAAAACTGGCCGCCGGACGAACGCTGTCCGTGAATCTGATCCAGATTGACTTGGCAGAATTTCTGACGCCAACCCAACCCGGCAACTGACCTTCCCGGTGCGATCCGGATCGATAACGGAGACGAGTGGGATCACCTGTTGTACCAGTGGCAACATGAAGAACGTGGGCTTCCCGGAGCAGGGCCACACCCTCCTCTTAGACCTGTCGGACGGCCAAGGCCACTCGATCCATACCTCCGTTGATCTTCTTGTCAGACATCCATCCTCTTGAGATGCAGGGTGCGGATACGGAACGCGGGCCAACTCGACTCCTCTGGCAGCATAACATCCACGCTGAATCGGCCAATGGAGTTGCCACCAGGGGCGAAGGATCGCTCGTTCGGCGTGGTCAGCGACGGCTATTCCTCGTGGCGGGCAACGCGTTCGCTGGAGGCTGATCTTGACCGCTGAAAAGTGGGGTACGGTGCCGATCCGGGAGTGTAAGGGAGACAATGGACCCGAGTTCCATCCCGGAAGCCTTTTGACTTACACCTCCGATTTCCCCGATCTCTTTGGCGCTCATGCCGTTACGGCCACATTCCCGGTTTCACCACGCCCGCACGGGGAAAGCGGAGGTGGAAGGGAGCGACCCCCCCTTTTTCCTGCCCGGTGCGGGCGCGGGGGCGTGGCGCAACTTACATCTGCGCCACACCCCCTGGGGGGGTCGCTCCCTTCTCATTGATCCCTGCGGACTGTTTCTCTAATTTCCGTAAACCACTCACCATAAACGAGTTATGTATTGTCCGGATCCGGTCTTCCCCCCATTCTTTCCACCGATATGAAACGGATGTCCGCGGCCTTTCGTGGACGTGAATGGACGTAACCGTTCGGTCAAGCCGTGTGGGTTGACTTCCTGAGCCGGGCCTGCGGCCTCGCGCTCTATGGGGGACGAACACCTGACGAAGCGCCTGTCAATGGGCATCGAAAATGTCAGGGTCTGATCGCGACCCCATTCCGGTCGCTCCGCTCCCTCCACGGGGCAGCGAGCCGGGATCGGACTCATCATGACAGACTCTCTCTAGACACGGGCGATTGGGTGCCCATACGGTTCTCCGAGCACCCCCGGGTTCATCCCGACAGTACCGCGCAGATCCAGCTTAAACCCTCCACCCTTCGCAAAGCCGACGACATCAAGGAGATCGTCCGATCGGCCGTCAAGCGTTTCGAACTCAGGACCCCGCGACCAAAGTCTCAGTCTGGAAATTTGAGGAAGAGGAGGCGCCAATGAGAAAGTGGGTTTGAACTGGAAGGTAGGGCGATTGCCCTTGGACTCGAACTAAACACGAGGTCTGTGCATAAAATAATCTTGGATTTGCCGTATCAGTCTTGAGACATCTATCCATGACGCGGAGTAGGTATCATTTCTTCGCCAGCCGACACGCCACATCACGGTGTTACCCACAAGAGACCCGCGTTGGATAAAGGGTGATTCGTTCGCCGTCTGGCAATCAGGTCCCACAGTCGTGCTCTGACCGGCGAAAAATGTGTTCCAGATAATCTCTTGGAGGGTCGGCCAATTCTTGATTGTGTACAGGCAATGCGATAGATCCCCTGCCCCGGGCGTGGATGCCTGCAGAGCCGTTCTTGAATTGCGAGTCTTGATCTGTTCTTCGGCCAAGCCACAAACTACCAACCAGATATCTTCAGGGGGCAACACGAGACGTTCGACTGAATGGAGAAAATCGCTGTAGGGAACAATCACCCTACGCCCTAGATCATTGGAAACATCCAGGTCACCATTTCCGATGCTCAAATAGTAGGTGTGAATAACCATACCGAGTAGCTTCTTCAAATGTATTCTCTGACGATTACGCCACTCGTCGGTCACTTCCACGCTCCACCCACGCAGACGTGTGGGGAGTTTGTTGCCACCGGGGTCGGCTTTCGCGATAGTCGTCGCAATATCTCGGGCCGGGAGTACAAGGTACTTGACGTAGTAGGTCTGCCGCGTGGCTACCGTACTCCCCATCAGCGGCAACGCAAATTCTTGTTTCTGGAGTTTCACAAGATTCTTCCGCAGTATCTCGACTTGGTCTACCAAGAGCATAAGTACCTACTAGCTCTAATCCGCTCACTGGTCAAGCTTGGGAGTACAAAGGTGGAGCCGGTTTAGGCGCTCCACCTCCGGAGCCGGTCCAGAGTCCATCTCCTGAGGGTCTCCAGCCGTTCTTCGTGGATGTCGGGGACGTTCATGCGTCCCATCTTGCCGGTCACGGGTGTCATTCGTGGCCTTCCCGACAGGGATAGATGAGACGGGAGCGACCCTCCAGGCGATGGCACGGCCATGCACATCAGCCTGCCCCGCATTGCCGATCCGGGAGGCAAAAAGGGGGGGTCGCTCCCGTCCACCTCCACTTTCCCCTTGTGGCACCGCCGAGCCGCGAGGCGATGCGTAACCCGAACGGGGACAGCAGGTTAGAGAAAAGTCGCCGTGCACGTCGAAGAGCCCTCATGGTGCACATGCCCCCCGTTGTCTCATGTGCGCCCCCCGACCGCCACGAAATGCCTTCTTTCAGCGGTCGAGCCCAGCCTCATTTCTTAGCTGTTCCCGAACGATTCCTTGAGTTCGATACCGGCACCTTCCAGCATTTTGCGCAGCTTCAGATCCCGCTCGTCGTACTTAAGCGAGCAGGAATTCGGGCAGGTGATTCGGATGGACACCCACTGGGGAGGTTTGTCCGCATCCGTCACTGACGGAGGACTCGTCCGGAGGCAGGGAGGTCAGCCGGAGCGGATTTCTTTCCCGGGTTTGAAGCGAACGGTCTTGCCGGGAGGAATGGGGACCACGGCTCCCGTCCTGGGGTTGCGGCCGATGCCACTCTTCCGCGGCTTGACCAGAAAGACTCCGAAGCCCCGCAACTCAATGCGTTCCCCATGCTTCAGGGCGCGCTTCAACACCTCCAGCACGGTCTCGACGGCCTCTTCGGACCTCGCCTTGGTCAATCCCACCTTTTCGGAGACGCGTGACACAATGTCCTGTTTGATCACAGCTTGGAAGTTCCCCCTGAGGTACTAGCCGTTGTCTTATATTGGGCATCGGTTCGGGATGTCAAGGTTCGGTTCCGGCTCCGCAAGTGAGAAGTCAATCTGGAGTCGGAAGTGGACTTTTCCGGGAGGACCGGTCGGAGACGAGGAAGGGGAACCGGATCACCCGGCGCCCCTTCCTCGATCACTACCATGAGTGATTTTCTGCCGGGAACCACTCCCGGCAGAACCTATCCGGCGGGATACAAACCCTCAGGGGGGAATCCGTCAGCGGGACAGGATCTGGTGCACAGCCGGACCGCAACATTCGCAGCAGGGGCAACATCTCTCGCCCGGCCCAACTCGGAACACCCGGCATCCGGCACCGGTTCGCCCGGATTTCATGAGGGTGGCCGAGTCGCAGTCTCGCAGGTTTCACCGTAGCGGGGAAAACCTCTCTGGAAGCTCCGATAGCCACAGCCCGGACAGAGTTAAGCGCGGCGGGCGCGCAGCCTCCCGACTGCCTGTCTCCTGAGAGTCTCCAGCCGTTCCATGTGGATATCAGGGGCGCTCATGCGACCCATCTTGCCCGTCACGGGTGTCTTTTCATGGCCTTCCGCCAGGATAATTGCGACGGGAGCGACCCCCCAGGGGGTGTTGCGCAAATGTGAATGGCGCAACACCCCCGCGCCCGCACCGGGCAGCAAAAAGGGGGGGTCGCTCCCGTCCACCTCCGTTTTCCCCGTGCGGCCACCCTGTGGCCGGAAATGGGTCCGTAACTGCCTGAAAGGAAAAAAGATCGGGGAAAGCGGTTTTGTGAGTCATCGGGACCACTTTTTGTGAATCCACCCCCTTTTTCCCATTCACATCCCGGATCGGGCGCGAGACCCCCTTTTCGCACCGCCGAAACGAGCCTCCATCGGCCCTCGCGATTGCTAAGTGCGTTCACCGTCGATCACGACCTGGAAGGAGCGACCTTCTGCCGTTGGTTTCAATTCGACCGTCCGCTTCAAGGCGGCCGTCACCCCGCCGTAGGAGTCGAGAGCCCTTGCTTTCCCCGTGAACGTGGCTACAGGTCTGGGGCACAGGGGGGCTCGGAGTTCGGCACTTTCTTGCCAAAGAACTTTATTGGGTATTTGTCCCTTCTTGCGGACCTGGGCACTTGGAGAGATTCTCACGAATTTGCCTGAGAAACTCTTCCGCTGTCGGCGCCAACTCGCTGTCCGGGAACTCGTCCAGAAACTTCTTCAGTTCGACCTCCGCCTTGCGGATGTAGGTGGGGTCCCGCTCATAAGGTTTCCCGAGCCGGTAGTTGATGGCGGCGATCCGCATCTGGGCGTGGTCGGCGCTTTCGTGGGTGGGATAGAATATGATGAAGTCCTTGTATTGAGCACCCGCTTGCAGCAGGTTCTCCTTGCCCCCTTCCTCGTAATAGGAGTCGGCGATGGAAAGGAACGAGGCCGGAGTGTATTCGCTCTCTGGATGGGTGCTGATGAGCGTCTGGAAGGAAAGGCGCGCCTTGATGAAGTGCTTCTTGGCTAGGAATTCCATTCCGTTTTCAAAAAGTGTTTGAGCCGGGCCACGGCGCTCCTCCTGGAGTTCCACTCCCTCGTGGTCCGTGCAGGAGATCAGAAGGATGGTTAGGGAAATTGGCAACAAAAACCGTCTGATCAGAATGCCCATCAAAAAAGTATATCAGGACACATTAGTATGCCTGATGGCGTTCGGGCCACGTTTTGGCGAGTGTTGGCCTCGGACAAGTCTTCAAGTAGGTTCTCCAAAGCCATCCACGCCCTATTGACGAATGATCGACAGACTGAATTCACGGTATCTCTGAGCCAGGCAACGGAAGGGGAAAAGGGCGCGTCGCTTTCAGGAGCCTACTCGGCTGCCTGTTTGTTGCCTGTTCAGCACGTCAGACATGGGGAGTCAACCACTTTACCGATTCGGCGAAGAACCCGGTAATCCATTGAAAACGTTAACGTTCGGTAGTCTTTGACTATTGGAGGTCCGTGGACTCCAGGAACGAGTTTCTCGCCTCGACTCCCAGGTTTCAAGAGCCTGCGCGCCCCGGAAATCGGAGGCATCCATTCGGAGCCGACCGGGTCCGTATGGCCAGGACTTTCGGAACGAGCCGACGTCTCACTTCCGGCTGGAAGCCCGACGAGACCGCGCGAGGGTCCCATTCTCATGGGACGCGCGACGAACAGGAGCGCCCGGTTCACTGGCGGCAAGGTGAACCGCCCGGGGTTCTCGCGCCACTGGGGGGTCTGGGGGGATCGGTTCCCCCGGTCCGTCATCCGTTCCGGGTTGCCGGAGAAACCGCGCCCCGCGCCTCGTCCGGCGCCTGCTCCGGTGCCGCCACGACGTGGAGGCGGCTCTCGACGGCCGGACCACCACCACCCGGACCGGCCGCATCGCCGCTCAGGACCTGGAGCGGACCCCGTCGCCGACCTCCACCTCACGCTCCGAGTTCAGGCCGTCCGGGGTTCGGGCCAGGTCCTCGTCCAAGAGGACGCCGAAAATCCACCTGCACCAGCGGACCCCATTGGCACGTGTCGCCTGTGGTCATCCCTGGATCACGCACCACGTGTCGTGAACGGACGCCTTGCAGAGCCCTAACAGGTCTTCCGGATTCTTCGCAGCGGCCTTCCCGTCAGGGATAATTTCGACGGGAGCGCCCCCCCAGGGGGTGTGGCGCAAATGTGAATGGCGCAACAACCCCGCGCCCGCACCGGGCAGGAAAAAGGGGGGGCGCTACCGTCCACCTCCGATTTCCCCGTGCGGGCACGGCGGAGCCGAAAACATGGCCGTAACAGCATGAGCGACAAAGAGATCGGGGAAATCGCGTGTGTAAGTTGGCAGACTCCCATGATGTAAGTTGCCCCCGTTGTCTCCCTTACACTCCCGGATCGACACGGTGGGGCGCTCTGTACCCGTCAAAATGAGCTCCCCGGCAAGCGTGTCGCCCGCCACGAGAGCGTCGCGAATGTCGTCGTCGATCTCCACGCCAGCGTCGCGATCTTCCGCCCCTGGTCGCCACTCGATGGCCGGTCTCAGCGAGGCCCTGACGCTGCCATAGCCGTCGAATCGGCCCGCGTCCCTTTCAGCACACTCCGCATTTCTGGAAGAAGATTGCCTGACACGAAGGCGAACGGAGGACTGCAAATGGGTCTGATGGTGTTCTGCGTAGGACTTGGGCACCGTCTTCGGGATCTGCTATCCTCACCATTCCGGTTCTCCCTCGTTTCAGAGACAAGATCCTAGTCCAACGCCATGAACGAGACCTTGAGTGTCGGCATTTCCCGTTCACGTATAGACATGGCCGAACGGCTTCGGAAGGCGATCGTGACAACCCGTGACCTCGAACGGTATCTCAATTTCCCAGGAGGTATGTCCGAGGCCCGTTCACGAGCCGCCGACCCGACCGCGATGGACCGGGTCGTGGTCCCGCTGTTACTCCGCAAGGCCCGGATACACACGTCCGCAGTCCTCCGGGCCAAAGAGTCCGGGAATCTGCATTCGCTGGCGGTTCAAATGAGACCGGTTCTCGAATGCGCGGGGCAAATCGTATTCCACGCTTACAGCAGAACCGCCAGACCTGACCTGCGAACGCGCCGTGGTCGTAGGTTCGCCGAGAACGTCGCGGACCGGATCAATTCAGACCATTTCCAGACGCTCAGTCGGGTAACCAGGGGCCAAATTGCCTCCCAAGAGTTGCGTGAAATCGAACTGCAGGCGGAGGCATCCGCAGCCGCGTCCGTTGGCGCCCCCGAACCAATGAGGCGGAAAGGGAAACGTCTGACACAATCGGACAAGGTGTCTTCTCTCATGGGCGGGCGGGAGTCATATGGTTACTTGAGCGACTACTTCACCCACGGCAGGAAAGCGGATTTGAAGGGAAGGTCACGACTGGGAGGCGTCATGACCTTCAATAGGACGGAAGATGCGGTTGTGTTCCTGTGCATGATGGACTACTTGGCGAGACAAGTGTCGGTCATGAACTCAGCTGCGTCCTTTATCCCGGTGGAGGGAGCACAGAATAGTCAGTTGATAGAACAGTCGGAGACTCAATTAAAGGAGATACACGAGTCATCAAAGGTGGTCGAAGTTGCTATCAGCGACACCAGGACGGGAAAGCAGGATGGAAACACTTGAACCTGCTAATGAACAACGCTGCCTGTGCAAAGAGCACCGTGATCTATGCCGAGAACTAGTCCAGGTCCACATGGAAATCGACCCCTCGGGACGGAAGGTCGATCCGGACGAACCCGACTGGATCTTCCGGCTGCGGAAGGTATGCCTCCACACAGTGGCGGCCACAAAGTGCCCGGTTGCCACGGAGGGTCTGCACTTAATGGCGGTTGACCTCAAGGCAGCCTACAGACAGATGCATTCCATCTGGAGGGATCTACCAGACGAGTTCCGACTCGACGCGGATCGCATCTGGTGGGATGTCGAGACTAAGAACGGGCTGTCCGAGTACGACCACCCGACCCCTCTCGGTTTGTTAATGCCGCTCTCCAACGGAGGGTTCTCGGATAAGGAAGAGGATAATCCGGGAGTTTACTTGAGATTCGCAGTGTGGTGGGGCCGCCTCTGGTGCGCCTATGGTCTGGCGCTTGACCACCTCGCGGATTTATTGGGGGCCGAAGAAACGGTCAAGACACGCCTGCTGTCAATCGCATTAAGAGCGAACGATGAGTTTAAGCCAACCCCGACTAGGGTGAAGCTTCAGCGGGGACCGTGAAATCATCCTGTGTCGGATGAGAGCCTAATGCGTGAACAAGATCCTGTGGAAGACAACGAATGGCAATCGTTGAGGAGTCAGCAACCCGACGCCAAATTACTGACCATTCTCCTGATCCTTCGTGAGCTTGTCAATTTCATACCTCCGAGGGTCCAAGCCGCTGATTCTGGTCGGGGGCACTTGATCTTCTTGCGGCGGCCGATCGGCCAGTGCTACCAACACTTCGGTAGGATCAGTCCGGCAGGTCGGAGCTGCTCAGGGGATCGCCCGCCCGGGCTCGATTCGATGTCGGCAGCGCTGTCAAACAACCCGTCCCGGATTGGCCTACCTCCGAACCCCCTAGCCAGGATGATCCGGATACGATCCGATCAGCGTGCGGTACTTCTGGGGCAACTCCATAGTCGGGTCGGGGTCGGGTACAGGCGTCCGAACCGGAGGTATGAGCCGAAGGGGGCCGGGATCGTTCTGGTCTCCCAGTAGCTGACGCCGGATCTCCCTAGCTAGCACTTCGGCGAGGAGTGAAGGGACAGCGTTGCCCAACATCCTTTGCGCGACCGTGCGGCTGCACTCAAACTCCAAGGCGGGGAAGGTCTGGAGACGGCACATTTCCTCGACTGAGAGCTTGCGGTTGCGCCAATGGAATGGACCGATGGACGAGCCCGGGTGTGCCTGAATCGTCCAAGACGGCAGACTCTTGGCGAGCTTGAGGAGGAAGCTCCAGTAACGGGTTCGCCAACCGAACAGTTGTGATCCGCCGCCTCGATTCGTGTGCCAAAGATAGTTCTTCCCCTCGGGAATGGTGGGCAGTAGGTCCGCCCACTTGCCGCCAACCGTAAGCGCAGGCTCGCCCGGCTGATCGATCAAGTCCCCGATCGCATCCCAAGCGGTCCGGTACGGCTCGCGGTGGTCGAATAGCCTATTCTCCCCCGCTTCCATGTGAGTGGGCTCCGGGAAACGGAACTCCACCCCATCGCGACTCCCAATCAAGAAGACTCGCTCGCGGCGTTGCGGTACGCCATAGTGCGCCGCGTTGAGCATTCTCCAACTAACTACGTAGTTAGTCCCAGTCTCGCGGTTGATGCGCTCGAAGCCTTCGATCAGATGCCGTAGCCCTTCGTCCTTCCCTTTGTAGACCAAGCCGTACACGTTCTCTAGGAGAAACGCCTTCGGTCGCGTGTCCCGCAGAACCCGCAGGTACGCCGAAAGGGTATCTGCACGGGGATCTTCGAGTCGGCCCGCGTCTCCATTTACCCAGTAGGACGACTTCGAAAAGGGCTGGCAGGGGGGGCCACCGATCAGTACATCTGCCTCTCCCGCCCCCAGATCGGCCTTTTCCAGAATCGCCGCCGATGCGATCCCGTGGATGTCTCCTTCGAGAAGTCCCCACTGCGGTCTGTTGAGCCGCACCGTGCGACAGGAAGCTGGATCCATCTCCACGGCCACCCTCGTGTCGAAGCCGGCCGCCTCGAAACCAAAATCAAGGCCGCCGGCACCGGTGTACAGGCTGATCGCTGTTAGCCGCCGTCCCACGAGGCCGCCTCCTATCGGTGTTTTCTGGCGAGTTGGTCTAGTATATTACGAACGAGTGAAAGCTATCCAAAGATACTTGTATTGTCAATACAACCACGGGCTGCGGAGAGTCTCTTGCTACGGGTACGGCTTCGGAAGGCAATGGAGGAGCATCAGCGCCGGACCGGCGAGCGCATGACCTATGAGCTTCTTGCTGCTCGCACCGGGCTCGCAAAGACTACGGTCGAGTCTATCGCCGCCCGCAGGACCTACAACACCCGCCTCAGTACGATCGAGAAACTCTGCATCGCGTTAGGCTGCGCGCCCGGCGATCTTCTCGAACTGCGCGCCTCCGATGAGGACACCCACGATGCGGATTGACAGAGAACTCGCCGCCCAGGCGCTGCGTGACTCGGTCGCTCCACCGCGTCAGGTCCTCCCCTCTGGAGCTTCCCAACTGGGCGTCCCGCAGTCTTCGCGCCATGACGTAGCGGATCAGCCTGATGCGGCTCACGCCGTCTCGGCGTGGACGGATCGAGTCGAGCACCTCTCGCAACTCTGCGCGGAGGCCAAGTCCAACACGCACATCGCCTTTCTGGGAACAGCCATGCTCGCGAAGGCGGTTGATCGTCGCGCCGACTTGTTCGCCATCAAGCCGACCCATGCGCCTGGGAATCCGAACGCGTTTTCCGCACGCAGCCTCTGCCATAGCGTTCTCGTTCCGCTAGCTGCGGAGCTGGGCTTCCACATCGGCGTGACTGGCCGCGAGCCGCTAAACAACCAACCGTACTTTCGAATGTCGCGACTGGATGACGGTACGCCGGTACATCCGCGCGCCCGTGCAGCGTTCGAATACACGGTTCGGCTGGTGCGGAAGCTGAACGATCTCGAGGACGAGGCGGAAGCGCGGGCCGCCCTCCGGGCCTTCGTTGCTGTGCGCCGCCGCTACCAACCTCATTACACGTGGCAGGAGGGCGAGTTCGAGATCACTCCAGATCGGTTGGCCGAAGTAATCCGGGAATTCGTCGAGCAAGATTCGGAGGGTGGACGACGCGCCCAGGCCGTAGTCGCTGGTCTGATGGATCTGTTCGCTGGCCCCGACCGGGTAGAGACCGGTCGAGTCAACGACCCCAGCCGGAAGCATCCGGGCGATGTCTGCGTGCTAATGGATTCCGATACTACCGACATCGAGAAGGCGATCGAGGTCCGGGACAAGCCGGTGACGGCGTCCGATGTCCGTATCTTTGTCCGAAAATGCATCCAAATGGGCGCACGGGAAGCGGCGTTAGTCATTGTGTGCATTCGCCAAGAGTCGTTGGAGCAGGCTACGCTGACAGAATGGGCCGATGACCTTGGCGTCGGCCTGACCGTTTTCGAGAGTTGGTCCGACTTCGTCGAGCAGGTCCTCTTCTGGAGCCAGCCGCCCAAACCGATTGCCGCACACGAAGCCGTCACCTCGATCCGTGACCGGCTGATTGGCGTCGAGGCCACGCCGGAGGCAGTGACACGTTGGCTTGAGCTGACACAGGGCGAGCTTGGCTAAGGTTACGCGCTACAGAGTCAAGCCTCTCCAAAAGTTCAGCAGCTTGGCGGGAGTCTTCTCGCCGAGATCACCTTCGGTCACCTATTCCGGGTGAGGTTCGGTTGTGGGCAAGTATCGGTGCCTTGTGAGGCCCGGGCTCAATTCTTTTTTTCGGTCTGTTCCCGATGGCGCGGCGTCCGCAATGCGTGCTGGCAACGGTCACTGAGGCGGGCCACGATACCAGCGTCACGTCCACACTAGGTACAAGGGCGCGACTCCATCCAACGCCAAAGGCTCTCGTTGATCTCTCCGCCACGCTCGCAATGTTGCTCGCCCGGCCCGACCAGGAACTCCCGTCATCCGGCATCGGTTTGCCGGAAGTTCATAAGGGTGGCCGAGTCGCAGTCTCGCAGGCTTCACCGCAGCGGGGACAGTCTCTCTGGACGTTCCGATAGCCGCAGTCCGGACAGCGGTCAGCGCGGCGGGCGCGGAGCCTCTCCACCGCCTGCTTCCTGAGGGCCTCCAGCCGTTGCTCGTGGATGCCGGAGACTTCATGCGGCCCATCAGGCCCGTCACGGGTGTCATTTCTGGCCTTCCCGCCAAGGGATATTTTGGAAGGGAGCGACCCCCCCAGGGGGTGTTGCGCAAGTGTAAGTTGCGCCACACCCCCGCGCCCGCACCGGGCAGGAAAAAGGGGGGGGTCGCTCCCGTCCACCTCCACTTTCCCCGTGCGGCCACCCGGTGGCCGGAAATGGGGCCGTAACCGCAAGAGGGGCAAGGAGATCGGGGAACTCGCGCGTGTAAGTGAAATCACTCCCCTGATGTAAGTCGCCCCCGTTGTCTCACTTACACTCCCGGATCGACACCGAACCCCACTTTTCAGCGGTCAAGATCGACCTCCCGGAAGCCGGCTCGAACGCCAGATCGCGAAAACTGCCGGTGGGACGATCACGGCGGATCAACGGAGCCGATCAGATACCGGTTACCGACTCTCGCCGGCCAGATAGCTCGCCCAGTCGTCCATGAGGCGACGCCGGCGCTCGAACAGGTCCGTGCGCCGGTAGGCCGCCTCGATCGGGTTGCGGACCTTGTGCGCCAACGCCGCCTCCGCCACCTCGCGCGGATGATCCGTCTCCTCCGCCACCCAGTCGCGAAAGCTCGACCGGAACCCGTGCGGCACCGCCGCGATCTTCAACCCCCGCAGCAGTTCCGACATGGCCGTATTCCCGATGGGCTTTCCACCCACCCTCGGAAAAACGAGCGGGCGGCCGCCACCGAGCGCCTGCGCCTCCTCCAGGATCTCCAACGCTCGTTGGGCCAAGGGGACCCGATGCTCCCGATTCCCCTTCGTCCGTGCGGCCGGGATGGTCCACACTCCTTCCTCCTGGTCGATCTCCTTCCACGCGGCCCCACGGACCTCGCCGGAGCGTGTCGCCGTCAGGACCAGGAACTCGAACATCAGCTTCAACAACGGCCGCGCCTTCGACGCCCGCACCGTCCGGAGTGCGGACGCTACTTCACCGTGAGGCAATGCCCGCATGTGACGCACGGCGTTTCCCTGCGAGCCGAGCACCGGACCGATCCGGTCACAGGGGTTGTCGGGCCGAAGATCCATCGCCACGGCCCACTCCAGGACCGCGCGGATGCGCTGGCGCAGCTTGCGGGCGGTGGAGGCCTTCTCGTGCCAGATCGGAGCGAGGATGCCGATCAGGTCGGCGCTCGTCACCTCCGCAATCGGCATCTTCCCGATATGAGGCAGGACGTGGCGCTCCAGGCTTCCCAGCCAGAGCTGCGCATGCAGGGGGGAGCGCCAGCCCGGCCGCAACTGCTTCCAGACCGTCCGGGCGGCGTCGGCGAAAGTGGGCATCGACTCGGCCCGCCGCTTCTCGGCCCGGGGGTCGCCCCCCTCTCGGGCCAGCTTCCGGTTCGCGAAGGCCTTCTCACGGGCTTCCTTGAGCGAGACGAGGGGGAATCCGCCGAGCCCGAGTTCGGTTCGGCGGCCCCGGATGGTGATGCGCTGAATCCAGCCACGGCTGCCCGTGGGCCGGACGTCGAGATAGAGTCCGTGGCCGTCGCAATAGCGTCCGGCCTGGTTCACGTTTCGGACAAGGGCCGGCGTCAGGGCGTTGAGGGGATGCCGGCCGCGCGGCTTGCGTTTCGGAGTTCGTTTTGTAAGTGTCATACATACCACTATACCTACCACAATATGGTGGATACAAGGGGATGAAGCGGATCGGTATGGGACAAGTTCGGACGTCTGACCTAGTGATAAGTCAATCTAATACAAACACTTATGAACCATACTGGACTTAACTGGACGATGTATCCGATTCAATCAAGGATTCCCTGCGGGAAGGCTCCTGCGAAGATTGAGGAAGGGAGAATTCCAGGCTGTCGTGAGAGAATGCGTCGCATGGGGGAGCACAACGGTAACCTGCGACAGGCGGCAAAGCGAGCGGCCGAGGCGCCTCGACGCCGGCGCACCTGGTGCTGTGCGCACTGCGGCTATCAGGGCCACCGAAAACCCTGTCCCCGGTGCGCCCACCCGTGCGAACCCCTCCCGTTCAGGAGAAGGAAACCCTGAGCTTCGAGTACACCAGCGCCTGCGTGAAGACACCGCCGTGGAGACAGGCCAAGCCTTGGATTGCCAATCAGCCTGAGGAATCGCCTGCGGACGTTGAGCGCAAAGAACGGACGTCTCGCGTGACGATGCGAACCCGCTCCCCCAGATCCAGATCCCGGAGGGCCTGAATCAGTTCGGACTCGAGACTCTGGACCCTCTTGGAGTTGACGGTCGCCGACAGTTCAATGCCGACACGGAGGTCGTCCAAGGCCCGGAGCTTGGGCAGAATCCTGACTCCGAGCCGATTCCAGACTTCGGCGGGGATCGTGCCGAGGACCTGGAGGATCGCTCTCGACTCCTCGCCGGTGGTCGGAGGTTCCGGATCCGGCTCGGGTTCAGCCCCCGCCTGGCTGGACGTCGGCGGCTCGGGAGAAGACGGCTCCGGTTCGGGAGGGGTTCTCAGGGCATCGGACTTCCTCTTGGTCAGGAGAAAGACCTCCGGATCGAACGCGACTTCCTCCTGCCGGATCGGCTCCGCATACCAGAACCGTCCGTAACCTCCATCGGGCCGGGCACTGGACGCCAAACCGAACTCGCCGGCGGCCACGAGGGCGGCGATCTGCCGTCGAAGGACCTTCTCGGGATCGCTCAGCCGCGTCAGCGAACCGTCAAGGAAGCTCTGGCGCAGACTTCTGAGCGGCCAAGCCCCGGAGTCGGCGAACGCGGGCGGCCAGTGCCGGTCGATGTAGCCGGCCCCCACCGACTCGTTGAGAAGCGCCTCGGCCTTCATGGCGCTCGTTATGCGGCCGCAAAGAGTCTGGCTCCCGCTGGAATGGCCCGCGCCCAGGTCGATGACCTTGAGGCCGGTCTCCGCGTTATTGTCCGACAGGACGACGAAGCGGTAACTCGCCCAGACCTCGTCTCTGGCGGCCCCCTCGGAATCCCTGACCCGGGCACTCACCCCGGCACGGTCCGTGCGGTCGAAGTCCGCGCCCAGGACACCCTGCGCCACTTCGTCGGCGACTCGCTGCCATGCCAGCCAAAGCTCGACCTTGTCGAGCAGCTGCCGTCCGGGTTTTCTGACGCACCATACGAGAGAAGCGGGATGGAGCCGATCCGTGCCGCGCTTTCTGGTCCACTTGGCGATCCGCTCGGCCGCGATCCCGCCGACCGTCCACTCCGTCTCCGGATCGCACACCACGAGCGAGAGGCGCGGCGTGTCCGGAATGTCCATTGTGGTGGCGGGGAAAGGGACGAGGGGCAGCGTGGCTCCCCGCGCGAATTCCGCTTCGACGAGCTTGCGGATGGCTGGTTTGACCTCGGTCTCCTCGTCCAGCGAGGCGCGGCGGTCGCTGACCACCTTCCTCAGGGTGGCTTGGTGGTGGATGCGGTATCCGTCCGTCCCCACGCTACGGACGAAGAACCCGGCCGCCTCCAAGGCGGCCGCCGCGTTGTCGACGGTCGTCGTGTCGATCTCGGGCTCGCCGAGCGCGAACCGCAATTCGGGCAGGTGCGCAACCTTGTCCACCTGACCGCCGGACGACTCGAAGAGGATGGCCGTGCCGGTGCGGCGATGGATGTCGCGCAGGGCACCCCTGGCGTCCGCGTCCAGCGCGCGAGCGTGAGCCTGTTGTCCGGCCAAGTCGGCCTCGATGGCCGCGTCGAGGCGCGGCTCCCCCAACTGGCCCAGCACCACTGCGCGGAACTCCGGCACATGAACCGGCGCGGATCCCAGCGTGATCAACGGCTCCGTGCGCGCTTTTCGAAAGTGTTCGCGAGCGGCCCACGATACCCACTGGGCGAGCATCGCGAGCGCGCCCCGAGTCTGCTGAAACTGCGGCAGCGCTCGCCATTTCCGCTGAAACACCGAGAGCGTCGCCGGGTGAAATGGATAGCAGGCCTCGAACCGGGTGCGCAGGAACTCCCGGGCCTTCGCCTCGGTCGTCGCCGTGTCCACGGCCAGCCATTCGCGCGGGAGTCGCGCAGTGCGCTCGAAACACCAGTTTGCATAGGTGTTGGCCACCCTCCTGCGGAGCCGAGCTCCGCCGAGATCCTCGAAGAGCCGCCGCCGGACGACCTCGCTGATCTCCGCCTCGTCGTTCGCGATGAGGTCGCGAGCGACCCGGCCGACGACCTTCTGGATCTTTTCCTGCCATTGCTGGTCCCAGTCGGTCATTTCGACTTGGCTGCGCGGCAGGCTGATGACTGCGGCCGCGCGGGTGGTCCCGGTGACGGCGACGGTGAGGTTCTGGATGAATGCGTGAAAGCTATCGGCCATGCTGCGGTGGCGGTTCACGAAGTTGAGAACCTCGTCGAACAGGAGCAGAACGGGCGCTTCTGCGGCGGCGAACACCTTGCCCAGCGTCGCGGTCCCGGGGGGCGTGGTCCGTGTTGCGGTCCCGAGCGCCGCGACGCCGGGCTCGCCCGCCACCTGGCGAGCCAAGTCGATCCATGGCGTCTCCCGGCCCTCGGCCGGGTCCCACGCGTTGCCGACGAACACGCCGACCCGCGCCGAAGGCACGGCTGCAAGCCCCTCCCCTTCGAGGAGACTCCCCACGCCTTGGAACTCGGAGGCCGCCTCGCCCGTGCTGGCGAGGTGATAGAGGGAGGTCAGGGTGTGAGTCTTCCCGCCTCCGAACTGAGTGATGAGGGTGAGGACCGGTGCCGTGTTCTCCGTCTTGCCCGAGAGTCGGCGCAGCGCCATGCCAACGTGCTCCCTCAGCGCCCGCGTGAAGCATGTGCGCGCGAAGAACTGCGCCGGGTCGCTGTAGTCGGGTGGCGCGGTTCCGGCGACCACCTGTTCGAGCGCGATGGCGAATTGGTCCGGACTGAAGGAGCGGCCTTCCCGTACCTCCCAGCGCAACGTCGCCACTCTGTACCAAGGTTCCATGTCGACTGTCCTCATGGCTCGCGCTTGTCCGTACCCCAACCCCAGGCAGACGGCTTCAGCGCTGCGGTTCGGGCGACAGCATTTCCGGTGGCCTGCCAGTAAGCTCGACGACCCGTCTCCGGAATGTCAACGCGGGACGGCCAATATCATGGCATCCAGAAGGCGCTTCTCCCGGCTCCAGCGGGGGTAGAGAGCAGAAAGCGCGTTGGCCAGTCGCAGGAAATCGGGTCCCCGCTCCTGTTCGGCCGCGATCAGCTTCCTGAGCACGTTCGCGTGACCGCTTGCCTGGAGGAGCATACTCGCATGGACGCGGTCGAGCGTCGTCGCGTCGGGTCCCTGCAGCGTGTCGTCGGGATCAAGGATCGATCTTGCCCCGAGCCGCCGGCGTACGATCGGTGTCGGCGTCGTCTCCCAATCGGGGAAAAGAGCCGGTTGCAGGTCCGCCCGCGGATCCCTCTCCAACCAGTCAGCCGCCGCGTCCGCGCCGTCCCGGCCGAACAACTCATCGGCCCGCTCCGACACGGGCAGCAGGCGCACGACACCCTTCTTTTGGCCGATGATGCGACCCGTCCATCGGTCGAGTTCGATGCCCATGGGTTGCGAGAACCGGCGAACCACGTCGTAGGGAAGGCTGAGTCCTTTCGCCGCCTTGACGGCCGCCGGATCCTCCTTGGTCGGTGCCCCTTCAGCAACTTCTGTGCTCTGATGAGTCCACAGAAACAGGGCGGTGAGCCGCGCATCCTCTTCGAGCGTGCCCGCGTCGGCCGTGCCGAGCACCTGCTCGAGCGCGGCGCGCCCCACGACCTGCCAGACTCTCTCCAAGTACTCGGGTAAGCCGACCTCGCGCCCCTCGGCGGTTTCGACGGCGCGATAGCGGCTGAACACCTCGAGCGCTGGCCCAACACAAGCGAACACCAGATCGGCCCCACGGATGCCTTCCTGCTGAAGCCGTTTCATCCATGCGGCCACGCGTACAGGAAGCTCCTGAAGGACCGAAGCCCAGTCGCCGACGGGAGCATCATCCGGGCGAGGACGGCAAATCAGGTGAACGCTCGTGGCCAAGGCGGCGGAGTCCCGGGCGCGCAGGCGCGACCCCATTTCGGTGGCGATGGGCCACGATCCGGTGACTGTCCAGCCGCCGCGGATCATTCCCGAAAGCAGCGCCTCCCATCCCTCCGTAGTCTTGTGGGCGAAGACCACCGAGCCCACGCCGTCCTCGCGCAGTATGCGACGCCCCTCGGCGAACGCCTCGGCCATACCGTCTTCGTAGAATTGATGATCCTTGTGTCCATATCGAACAGAGTCCCAACGAGCCATCTCGCAAAGCTCCTGCTCCTTGGGTGTGAGTCCACCGTGGGACTCGTAGAGGGTACTGCCAAACAGAGGGTGGCCGGGCAGGACTCGCTTCAGCCACACAAAGAAGAAATCAGACAGATCTGCATACGGCACAGCGAAGTAATAGGGTGGGTCGGTGAACCAGATTCCCGCAGTTTGGTCGGGGAGCGGATGTTCGGTGGCGTCTGCGGGTTGCACTTGGCCAGTTGGAGCGAGTTCCCCTTGAAGGCTGTCAAGGGTCTTGGCACCCCACTCAACGGCGGCTAAGTAGTTCCCGGAAGAGTTGCACCAGGGATTAAGGAAGGTCTGATTAAGTCGAGTCAGCGTTCTGCACGATAATTCTTCCATCA